>NZ_JAZHLK010000069.1:0-16592 GCF_036549515.1 Aurantimonas sp. E1-2-R+4
ATCTTTCTTCATGGCGTTGCTCTCCTCAGTGGAATCGGCACCCCGAGCCTAACGGCTCAAGGCGGGCAACGCCGCCCACTTCAGAGTTTCAACAGAGACCGGGACATTCCCGAGGCGAGGAGACCCTGATGTACAACGACGACGTGACGCGAGTGCCTCGCAACGAGGACGAACTCTGGGAGGTGCTGCGCGAGCAGTTCGAATTCGTTCGGGATGTCCTCTACGACCTAGAGGTCGAGACGCGGGAAGAGGCCTTGGAAAACGTCCATCACGAACGGCTTCCCAACGGGCGATATGCCCGAGGCGGTATGAACGTGATCCGTTACCGCGGCACCTGTGTCGAGCTAGGCCAACGCGACCATTACCTCGCCATGGGCCGAGATCTCCTCCCTTACATCGAGCAAGCGATCGATCAGCGCCAATATACGCCTGACTTCGTTCAGCAGTGGGGGAAAATAATGTTCTGTCACGGCATGGTGGCGGCTTTTGTCTTTGATGACACGGACGACCTTGCGCACGATCGTGCAGGGTGGATCACCGGTCAGAAGAGATCGAAGGACGCCCAAAGAAAATGGATTGCTCACTTGATGATCCCATTGGTTGATAAGGGCCTACCGCGGAGCGAAGCTGAGGGCAGGATTTTCGAATACGTCGATGGTCTCCTTTCAGAGGGGAGCTTTCCCGCGGGCTTCGATCGTGCGTGGTTCGCTCCCATCACTAATTCTGAATGGCTGGTCAGCACCTACGACGAGAAGCACTTTGCCCTCAAAACAATGAGGGGGCTCCTTGCCGAGCCGACCGACGACATTCCGCCAATCCCCGACGAAATCCCATGAAGCTGCTTCCGGTGTGTTCGAGGCCACTGCTGTCGTTCACACCTGTCTGCGTCGGACCAATAAGGTCCGTGAGCAGGAGGTACACGAAATGGACAACACGTACACAAAGCCGATCGACCAGATCGATGGCTTGCTTACCTTCCAGGAGGCCGCAGCTGCGCTGGGCCTGCCATACTTCAAGATCCAGCGAGCCGCCCGCAGCGGCGTCATACCCACGTACTCGCTCTTCAACTCCCGCAAGTATGTGAAGCTCAGCGACATTGCCGAGGCGATGTCCGCCACCCGCAACTAGCCCCTCCGCTTCTTCCGAAAATTTAGCCCTGACCAACGGCGCTTCGGCACCGAGCGAGATCGGCTTGCCCGAAGGTATCTCAAAATGACAACGAAGAAAAAGCGGTCACTCGGGACCGCAGCCCACCCGGACCTTGACACAGCGGAGGCGGTGGACTTCCTGGAGCACTTCCATCCGGAAGGGCCTTGGAATCTCGTATTTATCGACCGCGAGAACCGCGTGGTCGCCACGGCCGTCCGCAACACAATGGACGATCTCGGCGAAGAGATCGCGAAGGAAGGAGATGACGCCAATAGCTACTTCCATGTGAATCGGCTGCGCTCCGGCCGGCATAACGTCAAGGCGACGAAGGACGACATTGCAGCAATCGTCGCACTCCACGTCGATGTAGACGACCCGAAGGCACTCGAGCGCATCCGCGCCTTTGAGCCCAGGCCGACGGCTATCGTGTTTTCGGGCGGCGGCTACCAATGCTTCTGGCTTCTGCGATCACCGTCCGATGAACTTACTCGAGCGGAGCGGTGTAACCTGGCGCTTGCGAAGCGGCTCGGTGGCGACAATTGCCACAACATCGATCGCATCATGCGCATCCCAGGCACGGTAAACTTTCCGAATGCGAAGAAGCGGGCGAACGGGCGAGTCCCGACAGCCGCCAAGGTGGTCGAGGTAGACTGGTCACGGCGCTACACGCTCGACGACTTCCCAACCGATGAACCTGATCCGGGTCCGGCTGGACCGAAAGGAGCCGTCGCGGTCAAACTCATTGCCTTGGAAGAACTGCCGGATGCAGTGTCGCAATCGACGCGGACCCTGATCGTGGCCGGGGACGATCCCGATCGCCCTCGCGGCGGAGAAGCACCCCGCTACCCTTCACGCAGCGAGGCGGTATTCCATGTCGCCTGCGATCTGGCGCGGGCGAACTGCCCGGCCGAGACCATCGCGGGGATTCTGATCAACCCTGTGTACCGCATTTCCGAGTCCGTTCTCGAGAAGAAGGCGCCGAAGCGCTACGCGCTGAAGCAGGCGCGAGACGCCAGAGCGGCCGTCGAAAATGGGTGACCCGACGTTGACCGGTCGGGAAGCCCCAGGCCGACTATGCGAAACGCTGTAGTGGCATTGAGAAGGCTCGAGCTGCAATTCGGACAAAACCTCTTCACCCATCGCAAGACCGTAAACGGGAAGATCCTCGATGGGCGGGAGGGCGAAGTCAGCGACGACGTTTGCGCGATGCTGCGGGGCTTCATCATCGATGAATTCCATTTCGACCCTCGAGCCGACAACGTCCGCGACGCGGTCACACAGCTCTGCCTCGAACACGCGTTTCATCCGATCCGAGAAATGCTCGAGACATTGCGATGGGATGGCGTGCCCCGGGTCGACCGCTGGCTGACGAGCTATCTCGGGGCCGACGACACACGTTTGAACGCGGTGATAGGAAGGATCATGCTGATTGCCGCCGTGCGGCGCGTCCGTGAACCCGGGGTAAAGTTCGACACGATCGTCGTGCTGGAGGGCAAACAGGGCTCCGGAAAGTCGACGGCCCTGCAAATCCTGGCTGGCGAGGGCAATCACTCCGATAACGAGATCCTCACGCTCGACACCAAGTCCCAGATGGAGGCCATGGAGGGTGTCTGGATATACGAGATCGGGGAAATCTCCGGCCTCAGGAAAGCGGAGGTCGAACGCGTCAAGGCATTCGCTTCGCGGCAAATAGACCGGGCACGGATGGCCTATGGGCGCTTTTCGGAGAGTAGAGCCAGGCAGGTCATATTCGTCGGCACGACCAACGAAGACAAGTACCTCCGCGATGCCACCGGCAATCGGCGCTTCCTACCGGTGAAGACCGAGACGATCGACCTGAATGCGCTTCGGCGCGATCGCGATCAGCTGATCGCCGAAGCGGCCTACCGCGAGACGCAAGGAGAGAGCATCACCTTGCCCGAGGAACTGTGGGCGGAGGCGGCGGCAGAGCAGGATGAGCGTCTGGAAGAAGATCCCTGGCAGGAGAGGCTTGCACACGTTCGGGGAAAGGCGTCCGGAGACGAGGTGAGAGCCTTCACGAACGAGCTTCTCAGCGAAACCCTCGGCATTTCCCTGAACCATCAACATACCGGGAACTCGAAACGGCTCAAAGCCGTCATGCTCGCGCTTGGCTGGGAAGCAGCGAAGTTCAAGGTCGCAGGTAGAACGCTGCGCGGATTCCGACGCTCGAAGGAAGCCGGTCATATAGACGATGCGACGCCGTTCTAGGTGGCAGGTGGCGGCGGTGGCATGTGCCGTATGCGCTGCTGGTGTCGTGGGCCGGCCCCTGTATGTGCGCCGGCGGCGCCCAGCTGGGCCGGCCGCCATGCCACCGCCGCCACCCGCCACCGCGGCGATTTCAACCTCGGCGAGGCCGGATTCAAAAACATCACGAGCCCCGGGCCGACGGGACTCAGATCACTTCCAAGAATTCTTGGTTACAGGCGTGGTTGCAGTCGAGACACCTCGGCCGGCTCGGAAGCATCAGTAGCGATTAATTGTGTCGGTTACTTCGCCGTGTTTTCTTGCCGATTTTTTGATCTTTCAGCATCGGACACCAGTCATGGACTTCACCGTCGCCCTCACCAAACGAACCCGCAAGCGCAAGCTGACCAGCGGCGC
The DNA here is from genome assembly GCF_036549515.1 of Aurantimonas sp. E1-2-R+4. Lineage (NCBI taxonomy): Bacteria > Pseudomonadati > Pseudomonadota > Alphaproteobacteria > Hyphomicrobiales > Aurantimonadaceae > Aurantimonas > Aurantimonas sp. E1-2-R+4. Next base: position 3,772 of record NZ_JAZHLK010000069.1, read on the forward strand.
GGTCGTCCTTCAGGACCGCTACGTCCTCAACTACCGCGATCCGAAATCCGGCCAACGGCGCCAAGTGTTTTTCGAACGGAAAAAGGAGGCCGAGGCGCGGCAACGCGAACTGCAGCATCAGGTGGCTGAGAACGCCTATGTCGATCCCAAGGCCGTGCCGACCGTCGGGGAGGCCGTCGATCATTGGATTGCCGACAAGTCCGACAAGGTGAAGGCGTCGACGCTCACTGGCTATAAGATCGTCTGCCATTGCATCACCGGCCCGTTGCTCGAGGGTACGGCGCGCGAGCGCTGCGAATTCACGGCGACGGGCAAGAAGCCCCAGGGCGCTAAGTTCGTCCCGCTCCTTGGGCATGTGAAGCTGACGGAGTTGACGACGGCGGCAATCCGCGCCTGGCACCGGACGCTGGTCGAGCAATGCGGCAACTACACCGCGAACCGCGCCAAGGCGCATCTCAAATCGATCCTGGCTCTCGCTGAAGAGGATTTCGGGGTGCGGGCGCCGTCGATGCCGACCGGTCTCGCGCGGGCGCGCCACAAGCCGAGGAAAGCGATCCTGTCGTCGGCCGACATCGCGAAGCTGATCACAGCCGCCAAGACCGACGACCAGGCCGGCATCTACTACGCTTTCCCTTTCCTGACCGGGACGCGCCCGAGCGAGCAGCTGGGCCTTCTCTGGGACGACGTCGACTTCGACGCCAACGTGATCCGAATCCGCCGCGTCCAGGAACGCGACGGTAGCTTCACGGAAATGACCAAGACAGAGGCCGGCACTCGCGAGATCCCGATGGGGACGACGCTCCGGGAGATGCTCATGGCATGGCGCATCCGGTGCCCGCGCAAGGGCAAGGAACTGCATCGCGTCTTTCCAGGACCCGGCCGGCTGCAGCCATGGCCGAGGCCGCGCATCGGCGGCGGTGGGCCGCTCCTCTACCAGAACTTCCGCAAGCGGTACTGGGCGCCGGCATTCGAGCAGCTCGGGCTGCCCTACGTCACGCCGCACTCGGCCCGGCACTCCTTCATCTCGACCCTCCAGGCGCAAGGCATCGAGATCGGTCTCGTCGCGAACATCGCCGGCCATGCCAATCCGACCGTCACCCTCGGCCACTACACGCAGGCCGTCCGGGGCGGCAGCGTCGCCGTCGAGGCTCTCGAACGCGCCTATGCAGGGGCGTGAGTTTCAAGTCCTGACTAACTGAAAAGGAAACTGCGATGCCGATCAGAATCACGCTGGGCAAGGAATCATTCAATTCAAAATCAGCCGCCATCAGGCGCTGCCAGGAGATCCTCCACGCATCAAGCGGGGGTATCGAGATCGTTGGAGACGACGCGTTGGTTGTTGCTGCCGTCCTCGCGATGCGGTCGGACAAGACTGCGGAGATTGGCGGCCGATCGATCGAGCGGTTCCTGCGCCAGAAGCATGCATTTCCGACGCCCTGCTTCTATGCGGAGCTCGAAGACGGAACGCTCCTCGACTTCAGCTTCATGAAGGCGATCAAAGCCTACCCCGGCACCGCGGCGCCGCGCGTCCCGGCCGCCGCTGGCGCCTGACCACCAGCATATACGCCGCTGGCCGCCGTGGCCCCACCGGGCGCGGCGGCCGCNCGCCGCGCGTCCCGGCCGCCGCTGGCGCCTGACCACCAGCATATACGCCGCTGGCCGCCGTGGCCCCACCGGGCGCGGCGGCCGCACCTGCCGGCACACGGCGCACAGGCCGGCGCGCTGCGCCCGCCCATGGTGGTATGGGCCGCGAAGCATTCACCTTACCGCGATGATACTCGACAGCAACATTCTCATCTCCAGCAACACTCTGATATCGCTGAGATAATTGTGCGGCGTCGCCCGGCGTGTTCCAATTTTTCTATGGTTCATCAAGGAGTTGCGACAATGCCGAACACCATCACATCAGATATCGAGACCTCGTCTTCATCGCCCCGCGCGGCCTCTGCCGTCGCGCTCGCTGCATCCGCCGAAGCGCGGCGTCACGAGGAAGAGGCAAGCTCACTAGAAACCTGCGCCACCGCGCACGCGCTCGCGGCCGAGCTCCACGATCTGGCGAGCCAAGCCTACGTCGCTGCCGGCGACCATCACCACGACGCGCGCCGACGTGCCGCCGAGGCTCACGCTGCGGCGTCGCGCGCTCATCTGGCCGCCCAGGCGGCAGCGGAGCAGGGCGGGTCGGAAGACGGTAGCGAGCCCTACTTCGCCGCTCTTGCTGGAGGCGAGGCGGCACGCCTTGCTGATCTGGCCGAGCGCAACGACGCCCTGAGCTCCCGCGCCGCAGCTGCCTGACCTACTAATCGGTAGAACGCCGCGCCTCCGTTGCCGTCGGGGGCGCGGTCTGCTGTTTGCGCCCAACTGCCTGAAGCCTGCGCCTTGCGTCGCAAGGCCTTCGCGGGGCGATTGGCTCAGCCTCCCCCATCATGCCTATTGTCGATCACGCAGCCGGGGGACCCGCTCGGATCCGCGGCATATCTGAAATATGTATTCCGGCGCCGCACGGGCCGGTACACCGGTTCAGTAGCAGCGGGTGACCGCACCGGTCTGAACGCAGGTCATCTTGGCGGGCGGCGGCGGGTTCAGTCCGCGTGCGATATCGCCAAGTCCCTCAGCCAGCACGCGTTGCCGGCGCTCTTGCTCCATCTGCACCGCCACCGGCTTGAGATTGGTCAGGCAGTAGTCGTGATAACGCGATCCTGGTCCATAGCCGCCTTGGGCACAGACAGCTTCGACTTTCTTTGTCGCGGCCTCCTCGACGGTTTGGCAGCCGGTGAGCACAAGCGCCGCGAACGGCAGGGCAAGGAAGAGGTGTTTCATCGGGTGTCGCTCCAAAATCCCAAATAAACATGGTGATAGGGCAGGGCGCAATTATCGGAAGTGGGCGATGATCCGGTGCATGAGCGACAGATTGCCGGGCTCGATCAAGCGGCCGGAGATGAACGTTGCATCCCATTGCGAGATTGCTTGTCGCGCAGCATTTCCGAGGGGACCGTATGAGTTCGGGTGGATTAGCAGCAGGAATACGACATGCGAGGTCTGGTAAATGCCGATCGCCGCGTCCGGAGCCACTATCCTGAGGTTTTCCACACAGGAGGCGATGAAGACGTCCCGCTGCTTGCGGGGGAAGTGCTGATATACGAGAACCGAGCGACCGGCCTCATAGAACGAGCGCATTTCTGAGAGGTACAGGTACTTCGATGATCCCTTCCTGCCGAACTCGACCGACGGAACTTCGAGGCCGTTATCTGGATCGAAGAACACGAGATCGACTTCGGCGCAGACGTCAGCGCAAGCCGTCATAAATGCCCGGCGTTCTTGGGCGTCATCACCGAGCGGCGCGTTGAAATAGCGAGCACCAGGTATCGCCCCGCTGGCCTCGATTGTTTGGAGACGGCGGCGGTCCGACTTGGCCGCCGCATGAGCGAGAATGTCGAACAACTCTGGATCGTGACGGCGATAGCGGTCCGGCTGCGACAGGTAGGCAAGCTTGCCGCCGTCGCTCGACGTATCCGATGGCGTCAGCATCCAACAGACGCCGATCCTGTTGGCACCGCTCACCGCGAGCGCGCGAAGCAGCGCATATTTGCGGTAGTCGTTGATGTCGCCGACATACTGTTCCTTCATGGCTGCCCCGAATCGATTCGCGATCGGGACAGCATGAGCGAATACCCGAATTTGGGGTACTCTAAATTCGGGTTTCAATTCCGCGCTGGTTATCAACCGGCGCCGCGATGTGACATCCCTTCGATCAGACCTCTATCAGCGCATCCTCGCGGGGCTCGTCCAGGCGCGCAAAGGTGCTGGTATCACGCAAGCTGAATTGGGCGAGCGGATTGGCCAGCGGCAGACATTCGTCTCAAAGGTCGAACTCGGTGAGCGACGGCTGGATATTGCGGAGCTCGTGGAGATTTGCCGAGCGATCGGCGTGGACCCACACGCGCTGATCCACGAGGCCGAGGGCGACCGCGAGGAATAGGAGGATCGCCCAATGATGAGGCGACCAAGGACCCACAAGGGGCGATACCGGACCGCCAGCTTTCGGGAGACGGAACGGGCCTACCCGCCATTTCTTCGTTGTATCCAGGGCCCGGCATTCCTGCAGCAACCGCTGAGACCGAACGGAAGAAGATCAAGTTTCTAGAAAGCAATTCCGTTTATCATTGATGGCTTGAATCCTGCGTATTTGGCGGTCGCGATGCCGATAGCGTTGAAACTGCTCTTGGAATATCCCGTGGATTGTTCTTCTCCGCCGCAAGGCAGTTTGAAAGACCAAAACGCATCGAAATTGCGAGGGAGCGGCAAGTTTGAGTAATCCGAGTACGACATCAGCCATCGGCGCGACCACGTTCACCACCCGCGCCCGGACGGTCGATCATCTCGGTCGAGAGCAGATTGCCGATTGTCCGACGGCGGTTTCCGAACTCTGGAAGAACTCCTGGGACGCCTACGCTCGTAACGTTAGACTTCGGATCTTTCCCGAAGAGGCGCCAGTCGCGGTGCTAACCGACGACGGTCACGGTATGCGCGCGAAGGATCTGTTCGAACGTTGGCTGGTCATTGGGACAGAGAGCAAAATATCAGATCTTTCGCCGACGATTTCGGAGGAACGCAATGGGCTGCCGGTCAGGCCGCGCCAAGGGCAGAAGGGTATCGGCCGTCTGTCCAGCGCGAAGCTGGGCTCGATCCTCCTGCTCGTCACCAAGCATCGTACGGAAAATTACGTCGCCGCTCTCATCGATTGGAGAATGTTCGAGAACCCGTACATGAACCTCTCCGAAGTCGCCATCGCTACCGGCAATTTCGCGACAAAGAACGCCGTCTTTGAAGCGCTTCCATCGTTTGCGGACACGCTGGTAGCGAGCGTTGTCAACCCGGCCGAAGGATGGAGAAACAAAGAACGTCCCGTCCGCGAAGGATGGAGACTCTATGATGAAGCTTGGCTGACGGAAAGCTCCAATCGTTCCGGATTGCCGCCCTCCAAGCGTATCTTGCAGGGCATGAAACGCCTGCCGTTCCGAACCGATCACCTGGACGAGTGGAAGGGAACTGGAACGGCCATGCTCGTCTATGAACTCGACGACACCCTCAGGGCTCTTCCGGTGACGGGCGACACAGATTCCGTGAAGGCTGAGAGCGACAAGCGCTTCGAACGGACGCTTTCGAACTTTGTCGATCCGTATACCTCCGGAGCGGATCGGCCGGACTTCGCCTACCGCGCAGACATCCGCACGGTGGAAGGTGGAACCGTTCATACCAAGGTGATCGTGGGCGCCGAAAAGGCCATCGATAGAACACAGGTTCAGGAGATGGAGCACCAGATCGACGGAACGGTTGGTGATGACGGTATATTTCGGGGACGTATCAAGGCGTTCGGGACTTGGGTCGACGGCAGGGTCGAGTTCGAACTGGCGAAGGATCTCAAAATGCCCGACCGTGCTAATACGCGCGTCGGTGCTTTTGACATCTACATCGCGTCGATGGAGTTCGAACCCGACAGTTCGACTCATCCTCGTTCTGAGCATGATCGCTACACCGAACTAGCGAAATCGCATTCCGGGCTAATGATCTATCGAAATGACCTGCGCGTTCTTCCCTATGGCCGTGAAGATAACGACTTTTTCGAAATCGAGTCCAAGCGAAGCAAAAATGCGGGCCGCTACTTCTGGAACCATCGTCAGATGTTCGGACGGCTCGCGCTCACCCGCGATGGAAACCCCAACTTAAAGGACAAAGCAGGGCGAGAGGGCTTTATCGACAATACCGCTGCGAAGACCTTCCGCGAAATCGTCTCCAATATTCTCGATCTTTCGGCACGCCGCTATTTCGGCTCTGATTCTAAAATAAGGAAGCCGCGTATCGCAGAGATCAAGGCGTCCAACCTTGCAGGCCGTGCGGAGGAGGAAGCGAAGAAGCTCAGAGAGCGCGAGCGCAAGCAATTCCAGAAAGAATTGGACCATGCCGAGCAGACGCTTTCGCCACTGTTGGATGCGATCGAGGCGAAGACCCGGACGCTCGTCATCGAGCGTGATGAAGACGTCTCGACCGCCGCTGGCCGCCTCTCCGAATGGCGCACCTCGCTTGCCGATACCGTAATGCGTCCCCAGCCGTCCGGCACGGCACGTCTGACCCCGCGCTACCAGGCCGCTATGGCGCATGCCGCGAGCGTGTCGGAGGCGATCGCCGAGTACGAGACGACATTTCACGAGGCGATCGGCACCTACGCCGCAGCCAAGCCTGAACAGATCGTGGCGGACCAAACTACGGACGCTGTCCGCGCCGTGCGTCGTCAAGTTGAAGGACTTCAGAACGTCATCCAAACGCTCCAGCGCGAGCAGTATGATGTCGTACGGCAATTGGCCGACAAGCGGATATCGGACTTCCAACGCGAGGCCGAAGCGGTCTGCGCACGACTCTCGACCGGCAGGTCCGAGCTTGGCGATGTAATCAACGCGCTGGGCAAGCTGCGGAACGAATGGACCGACGAAAACCGGAACATCTTCGGGATTTATGTTTCCGCGCTGGAGACGGTCCGTGAGCAAATCGATCTCGAAACGCTGGCGAGCGTGCAGGTACAGGATCTGCGCGAGGCTGCCGTCGAACTTGACCGGCTGACCGCCCTTGCGCAATTGGGCATCGCCGTCGAGATCGCCGCGCACGACTTGGCAGATTTCGACGAGATGGCAACCTCGGGGCTGAACGCATTGCCGACTGAGATCCGTGACAGCAACTCCGTTCGCGATATTCGGCTTGGGCTTGAAGGTCTCACCGATCAGCTTCGTTTCCTGTCGCCTCTCCGTCTGTCCGGCGACAAGATTCAACGCTGGATCGACGGCGACGAGATCGCAACGTTCGTTGAACGGTTCTTCGCCCCTACACTCGCTCGGGCTGGGATTGCGTTCGATGCCTCGGACGCGTTTCGCGCCATGCGGCTCTATGAGCGTCCCGCAAGGGTGTTTCCGGTCTTTCTAAACCTCGTCAACAACAGCATCTATTGGGTCGGTACGGTCCCGCGCGCGACAAGACGCATTCTCCTCGACGTTGTCGGAACCGAAGCCCTCGTTACCGACAGCGGGCCAGGCGTTGAGTCCGACGACAGGGACCAAATCTTCAAATTGTTCTTTACGCGAAAACAACGTTCCGGACGCGGCGTCGGTCTGTATCTCGCGCGGGCCAACCTAGCGGCGGGCGGCCATACCATCCGCTACAAGACGGACGAGGACGAGGCACCGCTTCCCGGAGCTGCCTTTTTCATCAATTTCAGAGATGCGGATTTTGGAGGGCAAGAGGGGGAATGAGCGAGCATACATACGAGGATCTGATCGCCGAGGCCTTTATCAAGCCGATCCGTTCCGTGCTGATCGTAGATGACGATTATCCGACGCTGCATGAAATCCTTCTTGATAAAGCTGAGCAGGATCAAAAACACGGTCATAAAACATGGAAATCGCCCGAACACCGGCAGAAAGTTCGCCGCGTCATCGACGAGTTTCGTCGCCGGGAAGCACCGTTTTTGCTAGACATACACGACGGGTCGTCGCCGGAAGAAGAAAAAGACGAAGACAAGGTCGGCACACTGCAGCAGACCGACCTTCTCATTTTGGATTACCAGCTCGATAAAAAGAAGGAAGGCGACGGTGCCGCAGCCATTCGAATAGCGCGAGAAGCATTGTCGAATAAGCACTTCAACCTGATCCTCGTTCACACGCAGGAGCCGTTGGAACGCGTTTTCCACGAGTTCCTGTTCGGATTTATGAGGCCGTGTTTTGCCGACGACCAAGAGGCAGATCCGGATGAATTTCTGCAGTCCTTCCTAGATGATAATGAAGATCAATTACTCGCGTCGGTTTCAGATCGGCAATATGCTTTCGCAAAGACGTTCACAAGTTCTAATTTTAAGCCAATGCAGGACGCTATACAGACCGGCGCGCCACCTTGGGGCGCGACGAAGGAATTACTTCTGCGTAGTCGGTTACGTCGCGGGAAATGGCTATCGGCAGTAAAATACGCGTTACAAGCGTTTGAAGCGAAGAACCTTAGTCGTTTTGCAATTGATGACGTCGGAGTTATTAATTGGAATCCCGAACATGTGATGTTTATCCGCGCCGCACGCGGATTTGTCGCTTTCAAATCGAAGGAGGACGGAGAGGAGTTGCTGCCCGCAATGCGCAGAGCTCTCGTTTCATGGGACCCTCGGCCGTCTCGCCTCATGCTGACCAAACTGCGGGCAGTGATGAACGAGCGCGGGATCGAAGTACAGGACGACGCACTCGGCAAAGCCGACGTTGGGGCGATTTGGTACCGGCGACTTTTGGAAGCGGACGATCAAAATCTCAATGCGATCGTCGATCGAACGGTGCGACATCATTCCGAGCAATTATTGGACCAGCTCTTGCCGGAAGTCGGCGACTTTGCAAAGAGAATCAGGGATATCGATGCAGAAAGCGATCCGATCGAGGCTGTGAAGACGCGTTTTAGTCTGGATTTTTCAGACGAAAAGACCCACTCAAATGCCAAAATGGGGCATAACGCATTTGTCGGTAGCAAGCCTTTTAAAAGTGCGCATCTTGAACTTGGTCACATAATTAAAGTGGAAGGCGAATTTTGGGTCTGCCTGACCCCCGCTTGCGATATGATCCCCAAAGTCCATCGGGGAAGGCCTCTTGATCGTATCGAAGGGGTCAAGAGGTTCACAGCGCTGAAACTCTTCACGCGTCGAAACGAAGACGTGCTGCTTGATGCGAACCGCGGCGGCCAAATCTTCGCAAACATCGCCACCGGCCCCGGGCAGACGCAACGGATGGCTTTCTCGGCTACACCTAAAATTGGAGCCTCTCCGGCCTGGATGACTATGTACGTCCAAGATGACGGCTATCTGCCGGACGTGGAAGGACCAATCTGCAGGGTTAGTTATGTCTTCAAACCGAACCCCGGTTTGCCACCAAATATACCGATTATTCGGACCGAAGAAGCAACGGTCTGCGGCATGCTCCGATATGAATACGCGCTAGAGATCCAGTCACGTTTCATCGCCTCGCAATCGCGGATCGGTCTCGACTTTGAGTCGTCGGCGGCCGAGGATAACGACGGCGAGGCCGCCGGCTGATGTTAGAATCCCTGCGTGACGAGGATGGACCGGTCGGGTCGGACGCTCATCTTCCCAAAGCTACGACCAAGTGCTCGATCGGTGGGCACCCTGACAAGGCTATTTCCCCGCCATTCGTCGGCCTCGACCTCTTCGCCGGAGCCGGCGGATTTTCGCTGGGCGCCATTGAGGCGGGTTTCGAAATAAGAGCCGCCGTCGAGCATTTTCGGCATGCGGTCTCGACTTATCGCCAGTGTATTCGAAACGCGAGCGGTCGAAAGGTGGAGGTCTTCGACAAAGACATCCTCGAGCTCAATCCTCACGACGTCATGGACGAAGCCGGATTGACCGAGGGGGATTGCGACCTGCTCCTCGGCGGACCGCCTTGCCAGGGCTTTTCCTCCCATCGTCTTCGCGGGGCGGGCGTCAATGATCCGCGCAACGCGCTTCTCCTGCGATATTTCGCGTTCGTGCGGGCTGTTAACCCCCGGATGTTTCTCCTGGAAAACGTGCCAGGCCTGCTGCAGCCCAAACATGCGGACTACCTCAAAAAATTTCTCGATGCCGCGCGCGATCAAAACTACGTCGTGCTCGGACCGGTTGTCGTCAATGCGTGCGACTATGGCGTACCGCAGAACCGCAAACGCGTTTTCATCGTCGGCTACGATCCAAAACGCGTTCGCTTCGATGCGGAGTGGCCGCCGAGACCAAGCCACGGCGACCCCGCCAAACCAGGGCCCTTCGGGCCGTTGCTCCAATGGCGCACCGCCTCGGATGCGTTCCAGGGGCAATCCCCGCAGAACGACGTCAACGACATTCACATGATGCACGGTGCCGCGCTGGTGGAGACCTTCAAGAGCACGCCGTCGAACGGGGGGTCGCGGCATCAGTCGAACCGGGTGCTTCCCTGTCACGAAAAGCACGATGGACATGCGGACGTATACGGTCGGATCGATCCATTGCGCCCGTCGCCAACTATGACGACAGCATGTATCAACCCGTCGAAAGGGCGTTTCGTGCACCCGACGGAACATCACGGCATCACCGCGCGACAGGCTGCACGCCTGCAGACGTTTCCTGACGACTTCATCTTCGAGGGGGGGTTGATGGCGGCGGGCGTCCAGATCGGCAACGCGGTTCCGGTGCTTCTCGCACGCGCCCTATGCGAACACCTTCTCGGTGTGCTGGAGCGTTCGCGCAGGTGACATCAACTACGGTCCGAGGAAAATAATCGCCATGACGACGCTGTTTCACCGAGAGCAACCGTGCCTATCGCCGCGAGTGCTTCGGAGCGTCCGCAGAACGGTGTTTCGCCGGTAGTGGTGGACAAGCTGACGCCGGAGGCACGATCGCGGCTGATGGCACGCGTGAAAGGAAAGCATACCAAGCCCGAGATGATCGTTCGTCGAACTGCGCATGGACTCGGATACCGGTTCCGACTTCATCGAAAGGACCTGCCTGGCCGTCCCGACCTGGCATTTCCCCGGCTTCGCAAAGTGATCTTTGTCCACGGCTGCTTTTGGCACCGGCACGACTGCCCGCGTGGAACGACGCCACGGACGAATAGATCGTTCTGGGATAAAAAGCTCGCCCGCAACGTCGAGCGTGATAGTGCCGCGATCGTCGCGCTCGAAGCTGCGGGTTGGTCGCCGTTGGTAGTTTGGGAATGCGAGACCCGTGATTATAAAAAACTCGTTGAACGGATGCGGATTTTCCTCGCGAACGGTAAAAATCAATTGGGGGTAGACTAGATAGCGAGACGTTTTTCTCGAAAATTATCCGCTCGAGAGCTCAGGCTAGGAGTTTTTAGCTAACATGGGCTTCAAGATAGAGCTGTTGCGTCTAAGCTCCCACTTCGGAGACTGAATTGAAGTCGGTTTCATGACCTGTATTTGCGCGTTTTGGTGGTTCGACTACCCCCGAGCCCAATGTCCCGTCGCGCGCTTTCATCGGCTTGAACCCTTCGGCGTCGCGACTTCAAAATGCCTGTCTCCAAGGTGCCTGCAACCGAACTGCAACCACGGCCATCTGGGGAAACGAATCAGCGCCTCGACAGGGCTCGATTCCAACCGCCGCCGAAACGCGAAAAGCCTCGCTAGACAGGGCTTTGGATCATCGGTTGCAAGGGAGAAAATTGGAGCGGGCGATGGGATTCGAACCCACGACCCCAACCTTGGCAAGGTTGTGCTCTACCACTGAGCTACGCCCGCCCGCTCCGCGCGGCACCTGGGTGCCGCAGACGGGCGGTATATGGCGGAAAGCTCGGTCGATTGCAACAGGGAAATGACGGCTGCGCCTGATCGCGCGCAGTCGCATGGCGGCCTTGAAACAGATGCGTTCGCCGCTCATGCCGCGTGGTCGGCATCGTGACCGGCTCAGCGGCTTGGCGCGCGATATTGCGGTCAGCCGTGAGAGCCACTCGTTGCCCGTAGATCGCGGCTCTGCCACGCCGGTCCAAAGGCGATCGGGCAGTATCGGGAAATCCGCGCAGCGCCACGGCCGGCCCAGCATCCGGCGGAACTGGGCCCGCGCGGGGATCAGGCACCGGTCGCCGCCGCTATCTCAGCTTGAACAGCGGCACCAGGGGCTCGCAACGCAGATACTGCCGGATGGCGCGCTCTTCGACCGCGGTCTTCAGCAGCGGGAAGATGTCGTCATAAGCGGCCAGCAACCGGTCGATCTCGTCATCGCTATGGGCGAAGCTGACATTGTGCGTTCCCACGGAGATGAAGCCGCGCTCGAGGATCTCCTGCATCCACAGCGTCTTGATCTCGAAGGAGCTGACGCCGTTGCAGTCGCTCATGGTCAGGAACGACCAGGTCGGATGCCCGGCAAAGCCGAGAAAATCGGCGCAGCCATGCTTGGCGATCAACGCCTTCGTGCCGGCTTCGACGCGCTCGCCAAGCTGATGCAGCCGAGCGATGACATTGTCCGTCCGCAGCTTGGTCAAGGCCGCCTTGGCCGCCGCCAGGGACATGGCCTCGCCGCCCATGGTGAAAGAGAAAAAGACGTCCTCGAACTCTCGCATGACATCCGCCCGGCCGACGACGGCCGAGAGCGGAAAGCCGTTGGCGAGCCCCTTGCCAAAACAGGACAGATCCGGTGTCACGTCGAACAGTTCCTGGGCGCCGCCTTCGGAATAACGGAAGCCGGTGATGGTTTCGTCGAAGACCACCAGCGCGCCGTGGGCGTGGGCGCGATCGATCAGCCCTTGCAGGAAGCCGTCGGCCGGAAACGTCGTGTTCATTGGCTCCAGAATGACGGCAGCGAACTCGCCGGGGTGAGCCGAAAACAGTGCGTCGAGTGCGGCCAGGTCATTGAACGGGAAGGCATGGGTCAGATCGCGCGTCGCCTTCGGAACGCCCTTGTTGCGCGCCGTCGAGCCGATGTACCAGTCCTGCCAGCCATGATAGCCGCAGACGGCCACGCGGTCGCGCCCGGTGAAGGCACGCGCCGCGCGAATCGCGCCCGCGGTCGCGTCCGAACCGTTCTTGCCGAAGCGAACCATGTCGGCCGAGGGAACCATCTCGATGATCAGTCGGGCGACCTCTGCCTCGAGCGGATGCGCGAGCGGGAAGGTGATGCCGTCCTGCAATTGTTCTGCGACGGCCGCGTTGACGTCCGGATCGGGGATGTCCCGAAGTTTGTTGAACTTCGTTGAGCGGCGATGCCGGGTTGAACGTTACGCGGCCCTCGATGCAGGGGCAATGAACTTTTCGGCATTTTGGCGCTGATGGGC
>NZ_JAZHLK010000007.1:0-126701 GCF_036549515.1 Aurantimonas sp. E1-2-R+4
GCCAGGACCGGACGGGCTGTGGGATGCCGCCGGGAGGAGCACGACCTCCAGGCCGGCGGCATGCCGCCTTCCCCGCAGAACGGAAGGCAGGCGCGGCCGTCACAAGGCCCGGTTCCCGCCGCTCCGGAAGCGGCCGAAACCGGCACCGCCCGCCAGGGATCACTCCCCTTTGGCCCAACGAACGATCCCGGCGATCGTCCGCGCCCGTTCCTTCGACTGGCTCAGGATGGGCCGGCGGTGACGTGATTGTGTGGGAGAGTGAAAGGGGTGGGGATAAATATTTTTTCGACGGTGACAGCGGTTCGGAGAAAAAGACATGTGAGGAAGCTCGCGTCCGTGAACGATCCGCGTTGCGATCTTTGGCGACCGTCTATTAACTGACACCATGAATCTCTTCATGGCAGCAGGCATTGATATTCCCTCTTCGGGAAAAGCCAGAACGCGAGTTCCGGCGCCATTGCCGCATATCCCCCTGTTTGTGGAAAAGGCCGTTCAGGCCGCTCTGTCGACGAAGGCGATCGCGCCGACGGACGAGCAGATCGCGCTGGCCCGCGACTACGCCAAGCGCGCCGGCAACGCGAAGTTTCGGGCGCAGAAGGAAACCCAGGTCCGCAACGTCTTCTTCGACGAGGTGCTGACCGGACTGCTGGGCTACAAGGGGTTTTCCGCCGAGGCGGAGTACAGCCTCGCCTTCGAGCGCATGCTTCGGCGCAAACCGGTCGATGTGGCGCTCGGGCGGTTCTTTCCGGACGGCGAAGGCGACCATGTTCTCGCTCCCTTCGAGATGAAGGGACCGGATACGCCAGACCTCGACAAGATCATGCCGGGTCGGGGTGTCAGTCCGGTGCAGCAGGCCTGGGATTACGCGGCCGACGCGCCCGGGGCCAAATGGGTGCTGGTCTCCAATTGTCTGGAAATCAGGCTCTACAGGCTCGGACGCGGACGCGAGGCATACGAACGGTTCGATCTCACGCGTCTCGGCGAGCGCAGCCAACTGGAACGTCTGCTCTTGATGCTCGAGGCGCGGCGCCTGATTGGCGGCGACACCGAGGCACTACTACGGACCTCCGACGAAGCGCTGAAGGACGTCACGGATCAACTCTATATCGACTTCCGGGACTTGCGCGGCCGGCTCGTGGCGTTTCTGACGGATTCCGCCGACGGTCCTAAACTCGTTCGGCAAAAGGCGATCGAGACGGCACAGAAACTGCTGGATCGGGTGATCTTCATCGCTTTTGCCTGCGGCAACAGGATGCTGCCGCAGCACATTTTCACGACCGCCATCGAGCAGCAGGACAATTTCGATCCGAAACCGGTCTGGCAAAATGTCCGCCGCCTCTTCCGCTGGATCGACAAGGGCAATTCCACCAGCAATCCCGCCTTCGATGTCTGGCCGTACAATGGCGGCCTGTTCGCCGATGACGCGGTTGCCGACCACGTGGTGGTGCCGGACCATCTGGCCGAGGACATCGCGGGTCTGACCAGATGGGATTACGGCAAGGAAGTCTCGGTCAATGTTCTCGGGCATATCTTCGAGCAGTCGATCGGCGACATCGAGAAGCTGCGCGAGGGCGAGCCGATCGCGGTGTCACAGCGCAAGCGCGAGGGCGTCGTCTACACCCCGGATCACGTCACGCGGTTCCTCGTCGAGCGAACCATCGGCGAAACACTCGCCCAACGCTTCGCGGACCTTCTGGAAACGCACACGGGGACCCGCAGCCTTCTCGAAAGCGGCGACGGGCCGTGGCCGGACGAGGCATCGGAGCGCCCGTTCTGGCGGGATTACCTCGCGACGCTGCGCGATCTGACGATCGTCGACCCGGCCTGCGGGTCCGGCGCGTTCCTGGTCGCGGCCTTCGACGCGCTAGCGGCTGAATACCGCCGGGTGACGGAGCGCCTCGCCGATCTCGGCGAGGAGCAGGATTTCGACAGCTTCGACGAAATCCTGTCGAAGAATCTGTACGGCGTCGATCTGAACGTGGAATCGGCTGAGATCACCCGGCTGGCGCTGTGGCTGAAAACGGCGCGGCGAAAGCACCGGCTGGCCAAGCTCGACCACACGATCCGCGCCGGCAACAGCCTGATCGACGACGCCAAGGCGGCGGACCGGCCGTTCGACTGGCAAACGGCGTTTCCGGAGGTGTTCGAGCGCGGCGGTTTCGATATCGTCATCGGCAATCCGCCCTATGTGCGGATGGAGCATCTCAAAGCCGTCAAGCCGTGGCTGGCCGAGCATTACACGGTGGCCGACGAGCGCACGGACCTTTCGGCGTACTTCTTCGAAAAGGGCGTGCGGCTGCTCAAAACCGACGGCCGGCTCGGCTACATCTCCACGTCGAGCTTCTTTCGCGCCGGCTACGGCGAGAGACTGCGGCTGCTGCTCGGCGAACGTACCGACCTGGAAACGGTGGTCGATTTCGGCGATGCTCAGATCTTCGAGGGCGTCACCACCTATCCGGCGATCCTGACAATGCGGAAGAAGGCGGAGGTCGGCCCGCCTCAGGGCGAGCTGCGTTTTCTGAACATCGTCGGCACTGCGCCGGGCGATATCGGCACCGCCTTCGCCGAGGACTCCGTGCCGATGCCGCGGGCGCGGCTCACCGGCGGCTCGTGGCAATTCGAGGACGATTCGCTGGCCAGCCTGCGCGACAAGATCGTTACCGGCCGCAAGACGCTAGGCGAGGTCTATGGTGCGCCGCTCTACGGCATCAAGACCGGTCTCAACGAGGCCTTCGTCATCGACACGGAAACCCGCGACCGGCTGGTGACCGCCGACGCGAAATCGGCGGAGCTGCTGAAGCCGTTCCTGAAGGGCGAGAACATCAAGCGCTGGCGGGTCGAGCCGGAAGGGCTGTGGCTGATCAATACGCCGCGCGGCAAGGTGGATATCGACGCCTATCCGGCGGTGCGCGATTGGCTGCTGCCGTTCAAGGATCGGCTGGAGGCACGCGCGACGCAACAGGAATGGTGGGAGCTCCAGCAAGCGCAACTGGCCTATCAGCCGAAATTCGAGGGGCGGAAGGTTTCCTATCCCCACTTTCAAAACGAAAGGATGTTCACGGTCGAGGAAACTGGCGCATACTCAAACGATAAGTCCTACTTCATTCCCGACGCTGACTATCTGCTTCTTGGATTCTTAAACTCGACGTTGGCATGGAGCTTTCTCACATCAATCTCACCGGCAGTGCGGAATGGCTGGCACGAATTGCGGGTCCAGTATGTGGAAAAGCTACCGATTCCTGACTTCGGAAAGCGATCAAAAGAACTCGCGGAGCACGCGCTGAACGCTTTCCGAAGCGCTCACTCCCGGCTCGCTAGTCAGGATACCTTTCACCACCGCCTGCTGACGGACCTCGCCACACCGGGCGCGAAGCTCTCGCGCAAGCTGGAGAACTTCCACGAACTGGACTTTTCCGCATTCCGGGCGGAGGTGAAACGTGCGCTGAAGGCCGACATCGCCCCGAAGGAACGCGGCGACTGGGAGGCGCTGCACGCCGACGCGTCGGCCAAAATTCAACGGCTATCGGCCGAGATCGCGGCGGCCGAGCGCGAAATCGACCGGCTGGTCTACGCGGCGTTCGACCTGACGCCCGAGGAAATCGCGCTGCTCGAACAATCGCTGGAAAGACAGGTTTGACGCCGAAAATTACCTCCTCGTTCCATGATTTTATCAGGATCGAAATCGGACAGCCCGCCCATCCTACGCCCGCCCCTTACCCCTCCGCTACCATCCCCTCGGCCGGGTAGAGCTTGCCCAGCAGCGGCAAATGGACGGCGCCGCGCTTGACGAGAAAATCCTTGAAGGCGATCTCGGCCGGCGCCGGCATGCGCTCCTTGCGGCCGACCGCGTGCCATTGCCGGCGAATCGGCAGGTGCTCCACGTCGAGGATGACCAGCCGCCCCATCTCCACCTCGAAGGCGATGGTGTGGGCCGAGATGAAGGCGATGCCGAGCCCGGCCATCACCGCCTGCTTGATGGTCTCGTTGGAGCCCATCTCGACGCTGACCTCGTCCAGTTCCCCCGGATGGCCGGCGAAGAAGCCCTCCAGCGAGGCGCGGGTGCCCGATCCGGGCTCGCGGATGATGATCGTCTCCTTGAGCAGCCGCGCCCGGTCGATGTCGCGGGCGTTGGCGAGTGGATGATCGGGCGGTGCGATCATCACCAGGGGATGGTCGCCGAACACCATCGCCTCGACCGGAAACTCGATCGGCGGGCGCCCCATCAGCGCGATGTCGAGCTGATAGGATTTCAGGTCGCGGATGATCTCCAGCCGGTTGCCGACCGTCAGCTTGATCTCGATGGCCGGATATTCGCGCCGGAACGCGGCGATCAGCCGGGGCGCGAAGTATTTCGCCGTCGACACCACGCCGAGCCGAATCGTGCCCGAGCGCACGCCCTTGATCGCCAGGATCTCGTCGGAGAGCGCCCGCAGCGTCGTCTCGATGGCGTTCGCCGCCTCCAGCACCGCCGCGCCGGCCACGGTCAGCCGCATGCCCTCGCGGGTGCGATCGAACAATGCCAGTCCGCAATCGTCTTCCAGCTGCTTTACCTGTAATGTCACCGCCGGCGCCGTCAGGCCGAGCTGCCGGGAGGCGGCGGCGATCGTCCCGTGATGGTCGATCGCCTGAATTGATCGCAGCTGTCGCAATGTGAGGTTACGCATACCTGATCCATAATTTAATTTATCGATCGGGTAAAGATAATGAATTTTACTTAGCTCCATGCGCCATCCAACATCCTTCCAACGACGGGTGAACGGCGACGCAGAGCTTCGACGCCACCCAGGAGGAAAACATGCCCTCGTCTCTCGACGCCTATCTTCAGTCCGCCGCAGGCGCGGACCCGACCCGCAAGAAGGTCGCCGAAACGGTTCGCCATCTGGCCGACGCCGCCGTCAAGCTGCGCAACACCATCATCAACGGTGGCGGCGACAATCTTGGCTCGTCGCGCGAGGCGACCAACGCCGGCGGCGACGTGCAGAAGGAACTCGACGTCGTCGCCGACCGGCTGTTCATGGACGCCGCCAAGGCGTCGGCCATCGCCTTCTACGGGTCGGAGGAACAGGACGAACCGGTGACGCTCGACCCGGCCGGCACGCTGGCTCTGGCGATCGATCCGCTGGACGGCTCGTCCAACATCGACACCAATGTCTCGGTCGGTACGATCTTCTCGATCTTGCCGGCGACCGACGAACACAGGGCGGACCCCGCATCGGTGTTCCAGCAGCCGGGCTCGCGCCAATTGGGCGCCGGCTTCTTCATCTACGGGCCGCAGCTCTTGCTGGTGCTGTCGCTGGGCAATGGCACCAGCGTCTTCATCTTCTCGCCCGGCTCTAGCGGCTTCGTCGAGCTGAAGGGGGCGGTAGAGATTCCCGACCGGACCAGCGAGTTCGCCATCAACGCGTCGAACTATCGGCACTGGGACCCGCAGATCCGCAACTATATCGACGATTGCCTGGCCGGCGCGGAGGGGCCGCGCGAGCGCGAGTTCAACATGCGCTGGATCGCCTCGATGGTCGCCGACGGCTACCGCATCCTGGTGCGCGGCGGCATCTTTCTTTATCCGGGCGATGCAAGGAAGGGCTACGCCAAGGGCCGGCTACGGCTGGTCTACGAGGCCAATCCGGTCGCCTTCTGCGTCGAGAACGCCGGGGGAGTGGCGACCGACGGCATCAACCGCATTCTGGACATCGTGCCGGAAGGACTGCATGCCCGCACGCCGCTGGTGTTCGGCTCGCGGCGCGAGGTCGAACGGGTCGGCCGCTACATCGCCGATCCGGCGGCGCTGAGCGAGCGCTCGCCGTTGTTCGGCAAGCGCAGCCTGTTCAGAGCCTGATTTAAGACGGTTGCCTGGGAGGGAGTGCCCCGGCACCGGGAGGAGACGCCAAGACATGTCGGCCAAGCATCCGATCATCGCCATTACCGGCTCGTCCGGCGCCGGGACGACGTCGGTGAAGAACATCTTCGACCAGATCTTCCGCCGCGAGCAGGTGAAGGCGGTGTTCATCGAGGGCGACGCGTTCCACCGCTACGATCGTCAGGCGATGAAGGACAAGATGGCCGACGAGGAGCGCCAGGGAAACCGCCACTTCTCGCATTTCAGCCCCGAGGCGAACGTCCTCGACAAGTTGCAGGCGGTGTTTTCGGACTACGGGCGCGAGGGGCGCGGCGAGACCCGGCACTACGTCCATGACGAGGCCGAGGCGAAGCTCTACGGCGCGGCGCCCGGCACCTTTTCGGACTGGACGGAACTGGAGGAGGGCAGCGATCTTCTGTTCTACGAGGGCCTGCATGGCTGCGTGAAGGCCGACGCGGTCGATCTCGCCGCGCTCGCCGATCTGAAGATCGGCGTCGTGCCGGTGATCAATCTCGAATGGATCCAGAAGATCCACCGCGACAAGGCCTCGCGCGGCTATTCCACCGAGGCGGTGATGGACGTGATCCTGCGCCGCATGCCGGACTACGTGAAATACATCTGCCCGCAATTCGCCCGCACCAACATCAACTTCCAGCGCGTGCCGATCGTCGATACGTCCGACCCGTTCATCGCCCGCTGGATCCCGACGGCGGATGAATCGATGATCGTCATCCGCTTCGCCAACCCGCGCGGCATCGACTTTCCGTATCTGCTGTCGATGATTCCCGGCAGCTTCATGTCGCGCGCCAATTCCATCGTCGCCCCGGGCAACAAGCTCGACATCGCCATGCAACTCATCCTGACGCCGCTGATCATGCAGCTGATGGAAAAAAAGCGCCGCGCGTCCTGAGCGCTGATCGACGGGATCGCCCGTCGACCAGGACCGACGCGGCCCGTTCCAAGGAGACCAGACCCCTATGGCCAAGATCACCCTCCGCCAGCTTCTCGATCACGCCGCCGAGAACGACTACGGCGTCCCCGCCTTCAACATCAACAACATGGAGCAGGGGCTGGCGATCATGGAAGCGGCCGCCAAGAGCGACGCGCCGGTGATCATGCAGGCCTCGCGCGGGGCGCGCTCCTACGCCAAGGACATCATGCTGTCGAAGATGATGGAGGCGCTGGTCGAGATGTTCCCGCAGATCCCGGTTTGCATCCATCAGGACCACGGCAACAACGAACAGACCTGCCTCTCCGCGATTCGCCACGGCTTCACCTCGGTGATGATGGACGGTTCGCTGGAGGCCGACATGACGACGCCCGCCTCCTACGACTACAATGTCGACATCACCGAGCGGGTGACGCGGATGGCCCATTGGGTCGGCGCCTCGGTCGAGGGCGAACTCGGCGTGCTCGGCTCGCTGGAGACCGGCGAGGGCGAGAAAGAGGATGGCGTCGGCTTCGAGGGCAAGCTGTCGGAAGACCAGCTTCTGACCGACCCGGAGCAGGCCGTCGACTTCGTCCGCCGGACCAAGGTGGATGCACTTGCCATCGCCATGGGCACCTCGCACGGCGCCTACAAGTTCACCCGCAAGCCCGACGGCGAGATCCTCGCCATGCACATCATCGAGGCGATCCACCAGAAGCTGCCGAACACGCATTTGGTCATGCACGGCTCGTCCTCGGTGCCGGAGGATCTGCAGGCGATCATCAACAAGTATGGCGGCAAGATGCGCGAGACCTATGGCGTGCCGGTCGAGGAGATCGTCCGGGGCATCAGGCACGGCGTCCGCAAGGTCAATATCGACACCGATTGCCGCATGGCGATGACCGGCCAGTTCCGCCGGGTCGCGATGGAAAAGCCGGAGGAATTCGATCCGCGCAAGTTCCTGGTGCCGGCGATGGAGGCGTTGAAGACACTCTGCCTCGATCGCTACGAGCGCTTCGGCTGCGCCGGTCAGGCTGGCAAGATCCGGCCGATGCCACTCGATGAGATGGCCGTGCGCTACGCCAAGGGCGAACTCGAACCGCGCATCGCAATGCGCGAAGCCGCCGAGTAGGGCGGACCGCCACCTGGCCGGGTAGTCGGCCGGGCGGCAAACGAACCGAGACAAAGCTGAATCGAAACGGCGCGGGGGCTCTCCTCGCGGCGAACGGAGAAGGCGTGCCGAAATTGCTGAGCCGGCAGGGTCGCACGCCACCACGGATCCAGGAAGGAGACCGCTATGCAACAGGCCTCACAAACCATCAAGGGCAAGGACCGCTACAAGTCCGGCGTCATGGAATACCGCAAGATGGGCTACTGGGAGCCCGACTACGAGCCGAAGGAAACCGACGTCATCGCCTGTTTCCGGATCATCCCCCAGGACGGGGTCGATCCGATCGAGGCGGCCGCGGCCGTCGCGGGAGAAAGCTCCACGGCGACATGGACCGTGGTGTGGACCGACCGGCTGACGGCGGCGGAAAAGTACCGCGCCAAGGCGTATCGCGTCGACCAGGTGCCGAACACCGAGGACCAGTATTTCGCCTATATCGCCTACGATCTCGACCTGTTCGAATCGGGCTCGATTGCCAACCTCACCGCCTCGATCATCGGCAACGTCTTCGGCTTCAAGCCGCTGAAGGGCCTTCGGCTCGAGGATATGCGGCTGCCGACCGCCTATGTGAAGACCTTCCAGGGGCCGGCGACAGGCATCGTCGTCGAGCGCGAGCGCCTCGACAAGTTCGGCCGGCCGCTGCTCGGCGCGACGGTAAAGCCGAAGCTCGGCCTCTCCGGTCGCAATTACGGCCGCGTCGTCTACGAGGCGCTGAAGGGCGGGCTCGACTTCACCAAGGACGACGAGAACATCAACTCGCAGTCCTTCATGGATTGGCGCGAACGCTTCTTGTACTGCATGGAGGCGGTCAACAAGGCGCAGGCCGCCACCGGCGAGATCAAGGGCAGCTATCTCAACGTCACCGCGGCGACGATGGAAGACATGTACGAGCGCGCCGAGTTCGCCAAGGAACTCGGGTCGAGCATCATCATGATCGACCTCGTCATCGGCTGGACGGCGATGCAGTCGATGGCCAAGTGGGCGCGCCGCAACAACATGATCCTGCACCTGCACCGGGCCGGCCACTCGACCTATACGCGCCAGAAGACCCACGGCGTGTCGTTCCGCGTCATCGCCAAATGGTCGCGGCTGGCCGGCGTCGATCACATCCACGCAGGCACTGTCGTCGGCAAGCTCGAGGGCGATCCGGCAACGACCAAGGGCTATTACGACATTTGCCGCGACGAGTTCACGCCGCAAAAACTCGAAAACGGCATCTTCTTCGATCAGCCCTGGGCCTCGCTGAACAAGGTGATGCCGGTCGCCTCCGGCGGCATTCACGCCGGCCAGATGCACCAGCTGATCGACCTTCTGGGCGAGGACGTGGTGCTGCAGTTCGGCGGTGGCACCATCGGTCACCCTATGGGCATCGCGGCCGGCGCGACGGCCAACCGCGTGGCGCTGGAATGCATGATCCTCGCCCGCAACGAGGGCCGCGACATTCTCAACGAGGGGCCGGATATCCTCAACCAGGCGGCCAAGACTTGTACGCCGCTGAAGCAGGCGCTCGATACCTGGAAGGACGTGACCTTCAACTACACATCGACCGACTCGCCCGATTATCAGGTGACGGCGACGGCTTCGGCTTAATCGGCTTTAGAACAATGGAATCGACCCTCACCCGGCCTCCGCCTCGCTTGGCCACCCTCTCCCGCAGGCGGGAGAGGAACCCGTTGACCTCGGCGCCTTCCTTGTTGCCGCGTTCGAACGCGGCGCGCCCGTTCCTCTACCCAGCGGGGAGAGGGTGGATGCGAGCGTTAGCGAGCAGCCGGGTGAGGGCTTCATAGAACTCAGACAGATCAGGAGATCACACCATGCGCGTTACCCAGGGAGCCTTTTCGTTCCTGCCCGACCTGACCGACAAGCAGATCACAAGCCAAGTGCAATACTGTCTCGACAATGGCTGGGCAGTGAATCTGGAATACACCGACGACCCGCATCCCCGGAACACCTATTGGGACATGTGGGGCCATCCGATGTTCGACATCGCGGACGCGGCCGGCGTGATGATGGAGCTGACGGCGTGCCGCAAGGCGTATGGCGACCGCTACATCCGCATGTCGGCCTTCGATTCCACCCATGGCTGGGAATCGGTGAAGCTCAGCTTCATCGTCAACCGACCAAAGGAAGAGCCCGGTTTCCGCCTGCGCCGGCAGGAGATGGAGGGTCGCAACATCCGCTACACCACCGAGACCTACGCCACCGACAAGCCGGAGGGCGAGCGGTATTCGGGCTGAGACATCACGCCGCCATCGTCATCCCCGACCTGACGGGCGGGGATGACGAAGCATCGGATCGAGCGGCCGCTCTGCAAGGAGCGGGCTGCCGCAACGGACAAGTCCGAGGCACAAAGCCGGGCAAACGGGAGGTCATCGAATGAGCTACCTCGACGAGTTGAACAAGGGCGGAAAGTCTGACGGCGAGACCGCGCCCTCGAAGACGACGGCGGAGCCACAAGCAGCCGCGATCGGTGACAACGTTGACGAAACCGTCCCCATAACCGTCGACCTCAAGCGCGAATACGAGGATGCCGGCGTCAGGGACGTGCTGGAAGAGCTCGATCGCGATCTCATCGGTCTGGCGCCGGTGAAGAAGCGAATTCGCGAGACTGCGGCGCTGCTTCTGGTCGAGCGGGCCCGCCGCCGGCTCGGCCTCGCCCACGAGACACCGACACTGCACATGAGCTTCACCGGCAATCCCGGCACCGGCAAGACGACGGTGGCGATGAAAATGGCGAACCTCCTCCATCGGCTCGGCTACATCCGCAAGGGCCATCTCGTCTCGGTGACTCGCGACGACCTTGTCGGCCAATATATCGGCCACACCGCGCCGAAGACCAAGGACATCCTCAAGAAGGCGATGGGCGGTGTCCTGTTCATCGACGAGGCCTATTATCTCTACCGCCCGGAGAACGAGCGCGACTACGGGCAGGAGGCGATCGAGATCCTGCTGCAGGTGATGGAGAATCAGCGGGACGACCTTGTCGTCATCCTCGCCGGCTATGCCGACCGGATGGACACGTTCTTCGAGTCGAATCCCGGATTTCGCTCGCGCATTGCCCACCACATCGACTTTCCCGACTATTCCAACGACGAGCTTTTGCGAATCTCGGTCGGCATGCTGGAGCGGCAGAACTATCACCTCGCCGACGAAGCAAAGGCGGTGCTGGCGCGCTATATCGAGCGGCGCCGGGCGCAACCGCATTTCGCCAACGCCCGCTCGATCCGCAATGCACTTGACCGGGCGCGGCTCAGACAGGCCAACCGGCTGTTCGAAACCGCCGAGGGGCCCTTGAACGCCGAAACGCTTTCGCGCATCGAGGCGGAAGACATTTCCGCCAGCCGCGTCTTCAACGACCCGCCCGGCCGGGACGACGACAGCACGCAGGAGACCCCATGACCAAGCCCGTCATCATCGCCCCCTCGATCCTCTCAGCGGACTTCGCGCGCCTCGGCGAGGAGGTTGCGGCGGTCGACAAGGCCGGCGCCGACTGGATCCATCTCGATGTGATGGACGGCCATTTCGTGCCGAACATCACCTTCGGCCCGCCGATCGTCAAAGCCGTCCGCGGCGCCTCGAAGAAGGTGTTCGACTGTCATTTGATGATCGAGCCGTGCGACCCGTATCTGGAGGCCTTCGCCGAGGCCGGCTGCGATATCATCACGGTGCATGCCGAGGCGACGAAGCATCTCGACCGCTCGCTGCAGGCGATCCGAGCGCTCGGCAAGAAGGCCGGCGTCTCGCTCAACCCGTCGACGCCGGAAAGCGTCATCCAATACGTGCTAGACCGGCTCGACCTCGTTCTCCTGATGACGGTCAATCCGGGTTTCGGCGGGCAGGCCTTCATTCCCTCGGTCATCGACAAGGTGCGCCGGGTCAAGGCGATGATCGGGGACCGCGACATCCATATCGAGATCGACGGCGGCGTGACTCCCGAGACGGCCCCGCTGGTGGTCGAGGCCGGCGCCGACGTGCTCGTCGCCGGCTCGGCGATCTTCAAGGGTGGCACGCCGGCGCATTACGAAGCCAACATGAAAGCGATCCGCGCGGCGGCGGGGGCGGTGTCGAAGGCCGCCTGAGCTCTTCCCTCTCAGGATGCCCTGTTGCCGCGCGATGCCGAAAAGGCCCGCGCGGTTTTTATTCCAAGCCGCCCGCCCTTTGCCCCCAGGCGTCGTCGAAGATGAGGTCGTCGAGATCGAGGCGCCGTCGCCAGCCCTTCGCCTGTAACTCGGGCTCGTCATACAGCCGGTCGACATAGCCGACGCACAGATAGGCGACGACGCTGATCTCTTTCGGGATCTGGAGGATCTCGCGCAATTCCGGCTCGTGATAGATCGAGACCCAGCCGACGCCGACGCCCTCGGCCCGCGCCGCGAGCCACAGATTCTGGACCGCGCAGACGGTCGAATAAAGGTCCATTTCCGAATTGTGCGTGCGGCCGATGACGACCGGGCCGCCACGGCTTCGGTCGCAGGTGACGCAGATATTGAGCGGCGCCTTGCGGATACCCTCCAGTTTCAGGGATCGGTAGGTCGCCTGCCGCCCATCGGCGAACATCTCCGCGGCTTCCTCGTTGGCTCGGCTGAAGGCGGCGTGAACGCGGTGGCGAACCGCCGAATCCCGGACCAGAACGAAGTTCCACGGCTGCATGAAGCCGACCGAGGGCGCATGATGGGCGGCCTCCAGCAGCCGCCGAAGGACGTCGTCGGGCAACGGTCGCGGCAGGAACTCGTCGCGCACGTCACGCCGCGTTTCGATCGCGCGATAGACCGCCGCGCGTTCCGCATCGTCGAAGGCTCCGGCCGGTCGCGGGCTTGGCTTTTCCAGCATCTCTGCTCCTTCGGCTTTGGGTCGAGGCGCAGCTATGCTCTGGATTGGCGGCTGTTAGCAATGGTGCTTTCCACCCGCCCTTGAAGCGCTGCCCTCAGCCTTCTAGACCTGTTCTCGGCAGCGGCGCACTCCGGCCGCGGCAGGGGAGGAGACGCCGGTGGATTTCGCGCTGACAGACGAGCAGAGCCAGATCTTCGCAATGGCGCGGGATTTCGCCGTCGAGAAGATGGCGCCCCACGCGGCAAGCTGGGAGGAAGACAAGGCACTGCCGCGCGACGTGCTGAAGGAACTCGCCGGCCTCGGCATGGCGGCGATCGTCGTCCGCGACGATTACGGCTCGGGCCTGTCGCGGCTCGACGCGGCGCTGATCTTCGAGGCGCTGTCCTATGGCGACCCGTCGGTGTCGGCGTTCCTGTCGATCCACAACATGGTCGCCTGGATGATCGACGCGTTCGGGACTGACGAGCAGCGGGCCGAGTGGCTGCCGAAGCTCGGCAACATGGACAAGGTCGCGAGCTACTGCCTGACCGAGCCGGGCTCGGGTTCGGACGCGGCGGCGCTTCGAACCAGCGCCAAGCCCGACGGCAACGGCTATGTGCTGAACGGCACCAAAAGCTTCATTTCGGGTGCCGGTTTTTCCGACCTCTATGTCGTCATGGCGCGGACCGGCGAGGCGGGACCGAAGGGCATTTCGGCGATTCTGGTCGAGAACGGAGCGGACGGTCTGTCGTTCGGGGCGCAGGAAAAGAAGATGGGCTGGCTGGCCCAACCGACCGCCGAAGTGCGCTTCGAGGACTGCAAGGTGCCGGGCGGCGCGTTGCTCGGCGAGGAGGGCAAGGGCTTTGCCTATGCCATGATGGGGCTCGACGGTGGCCGGCTGAACATTTCGGCCTGCGCGCTCGGCGCGGCGCAGGCCGCGCTCGACAAGTCGGTCGCCTACATGAAGGAGCGCAAGGCCTTCGGCAAGAATCTGACCGAGTTCCAGGCGCTGCAATTCCGGCTCGCCGACATGGAGACCGAATTGCAGGCGGCGCGCATCTTCCTGCGCCAGGCGGCGTGGAAGCTGGACACCAAGGCGCCGGACGCGACCAAGCATTGCGCCATGGCCAAGCGGTTCGTCACCGATACGAGCTTCAACGTCGCCAACATGGCGCTGCAGCTGCATGGCGGCTACGGCTATCTCGCCGATTACGGCATCGAGAAGATCGTCCGCGACCTGCGCGTCCATCAGATTCTCGAGGGCACCAACGAGATCATGCGGATGATCACCGCCCGCGCGCTTCTGGCCGAGCACGGATGAGCGCGATGCGGGACGAGACGACGACCGACGACGTACTGATCCGGGTCGAGGGTTGGGCCGGGCGGATCACGCTGAACCGGCCGAAGGCGCTCAACGCGCTGACCTGGGAAATGGCGCGGGCGATCGAGGCGGCGTTGCGCGAATGGGCGGTGGACGAGGCCGTGGCGCTGGTGATCATCGACGCGGCCGGCGAGCGGGCGTTCTGTGCCGGCGGCGACATCGCCGAGCTTTACCAGCACGGCCGCGCTGGCGAGTTCGCCTACGGCCAGCGCTTCTGGGCCGAGGAATACCGGCTGAACCGGCTGATCGCCCATTACGACAAGCCCTATGTCGCGGGGATGGACGGCATCGTCATGGGCGGCGGCGTTGGACTGGCGGCCCATGGCGGCCACCGCATCGTGACCGAACGCTCGATGGTGGCGATGCCCGAATGCGGCATCGGTCTCGTGCCCGACGTCGGCGGCTCGCTGATCCTGGCGACGGCGCCGGGGCGGCTCGGCGAATATCTCGGCACGACCGGCTTTCGCATGGGCCCGGCGGACGCGATCCTCGCCGGCTTCGCGGATGTTTACGTGCTGTCCGAGCGCTTGGCCGAACTCGTCGCCCGGCTGGTCGAGACAGGCGATCCGGCGGTGATCGAGGCCTTTGCCGAGACGCCGCCCGAGGGCGAACTGGCGGGACGGCGCGGGGCGATCGACGCCTTGTTCGGCGCGTCCTCCGCCGCCGCGATCGTCGCCGGGCTGGAAGCCGACGGCGGCGAATTCGCCGAAACGACGCTCAAGACGCTCCGGCGCGGTTCGCCGATCTCGGTGGCGGCGACGTTGGCGATCCTGCGCGCGGTGCGCGACGACCCGACAATCGAGAACGCGCTGATACGCGAATACCGCTTCACCTTCCGCAGCCAACAGGAGGGTGACTTCCTCGAAGGCATCCGCGCGGCGGTCATCGACAAGGACCGCCAGCCGCAATGGTCGGTGGCGCGCATCGAGGATCTGCCGCGGGAGCGGGTGGATGCGATCTTGGCGCCGCTCGGCGATAACGAACTCACATGGGAGGAACGGGCATGAGGATCGGCTTCATCGGTCTCGGCAATATGGGCGCGCCGATGGCGAAGAACCTCGCCAAGGCGGGCCACGACGTGACCGGTTTCGACCCGGCGGGCGTCGCGGTCGCGGGCGTTGCGCCAGCGGATTCCGCCGAGGGCGCGGTGCGCGGCATGCACGCCGTCATCACCATGCTGCCGAACGGCGCGATCGTCCGGGCCGTTCATGCCGACATCGTCAAGGTCGCGGACAAGGGCGCGCTGATCATCGACTGCTCGACGGCCGACGTCGACAGTGCCCGCGCGGTGCATAAGCTCGCCGAGGATGCGGGGCTTTTATCGCTCGACGCGCCGGTCTCCGGCGGTACCGGCGGGGCGGAGGCCGGTACGCTGACCTTCATGGTCGGCGGCGGCAAGGACGCCTTCGCCAAGGGCAAGACGCTGTTCGACATCATGGGCCAGAAGGCGGTGCATTGCGGCGCGGCGGGGGCCGGGCAGGCGGCGAAGATCTGCAACAACATGATCCTCGGCATTTCGATGATCGGCGTTTGCGAGGCGTTTCATCTCGCCGACAAGCTCGGCCTGGACCGGCAGGCGATGTTCGACGTCGCCTCGACCTCGTCGGGCTCGTGCTGGTCGATCAATACCTATTGCCCGGCACCCGGCATCGGGCCGAAGAGCCCGGCCGATAACGACTACAAGCCGGGGTTTGCGGCCGATCTGATGCTGAAGGATCTGAACCTGTCGCAGGAGGCGGCGGAAAGCGCCGGGGCGACCACCGAACTCGGCCGCCACGCCCGCGACATCTACGACGCCTTCGTCGCTGCGGGCGGCAAGGGTCGCGACTTCTCGGCGATCTTGGACAAGCTGTCGAAGGGCTGAGGCGAATCAGAAGTGGCCCAGGGGACAGCGCCTGCGTGCCGCAGCTGCTCTCCGCACATTCGCGTTTGTGAAGCGCCGCGACCCCTCTGCGGTCGTTGACGGATTTTGTCGAGCGCGAGAAGCGCTCGATGGAGGACGCATGGTACCGACAACGAGACCCATCCCGCAAACAATGCATGGCGTCCTGCTGACCGGGCATGGCGGCCTGGATAAACTCGACTATCGCACTGATCTGGCCGTGCCAAAGCCGGGCGTCGGAGAGGTCCTGATCCGGGTGCATGCCGCCGGGGTCAACAACACCGACATCAATACCCGCACCGGTTGGTACTCCAAGGCCGTCACCGGTGCGAGCGGCGACGAGGGCGGGACGGGAGACGCCGGCGATGCCGCGTGGTCAGGCGTGCCGCTACAATTGCCCCGGATCCAGGGCGCGGATTGCTGCGGAACGATTGTCGCAGTCGGCGAGGGAGTGGACGAGGGCCGGATCGGCGAGCGCGTGCTCGTGGCGACAATGCAGGCTTCGCTCGGAGAAGGCGGCGTTTACGACTTCGGCACGTTCGGTTCGGAGCGCGATGGCGCGTTTGCACAGTATTGCGTCGCTCTGGCCACTGAAACCCACGCCGTTGAGACCGAACTCAGCGACATTGAACTCGGCGCGATCCCCTGCGCCTTCTCGACAGCCGAGGGCATGCTGCAGCGGGCCGGGGTGACCGGCGCGGATCGGATTTTCGTCACCGGTGCGTCCGGCGGCGTCGGCATGGCCGCCGTTCAGCTGGCGCGGTTACGGGGAGCGCATATCGTCGCGCAGGCGAGCGCCGGCAAGGCCGAGGCGGTGCGCGCGGCGGGCGCGGACGAGGTCGTCGATCGCGACGCCGATCTGCTGACATATCCTGGTGCGCGGAGCATGGATGTCGTCGTCGATGTGGTGGCCGGGCCGGCCTTCCCGACCGTGATTGCACTGTTGAAGCGCGGTGGCCGCTACGTCACTGCGGGGGCGATCGCCGGACCCATCGTCGAACTCGACGTACGTGATCTGTATCTAAAGGACCTGACGCTTTTCGGCAGCACCTACCAGCCGGCGTCCGTCTTCTCGGCGATCGTCGATCATGTGAATGCCGGCAGGCTGCGGCCGCTGGTCTCGAAGACCTATCCGCTTTCGGAGATCCGCCTCGCGCAGGATGCCTTCATGGCCAAGACCTATCCGGGAAAGATCGTCCTGATCCCGCCGGTGGACGATGCATGAAGATGACCGATTTCCGCGTCAATTAAATCACCTTTTCGCAGGCGGATCGGCGATGCGATCGCCGCGCGCAATATCCACGCGGCGATCTATGACGGGTTGCGCTACGGCCGGCTGAGCTAAGCTGGTTGGCGGGCGCGTTTTGTTACTTGCCGTCTTTTTCCGGGGTGGCCTTCGGCCCGCCTTTGAGATCCGCGATGAGCGCTTTCATCTCGGCGATCTCGAGCACCTGCGCCTTGATGATCTCGTCGGCGAGCTTGCGCACGCGGGGGTCAGTAATCTTCGCCCGCTCGCTGGTCAGAATGGCGATGGAGTGGTGGGGAATCATCGCTTCCATGTAATCGACATCGTCCACCGTCACCTGGCTCCGCACCAGATAGAGGACGGCCGCGAAGGCCAGGAACGCACCGACGAAGATGCCGATATTTGCGCCCTTATTGGGAAACATCCCGATCATATAGGCCAGCATTACGACAAACATCGTCGACCCCATCAACAAGGCGACGTAACCGCGCGTCTCGCTGAAGAACGCATGATCGACGATGTCGAAGCTCGTTAGGTAGGTGATGCCGAACATGAGAACGACGGAGGTTCCGACCATGAGGAACAGCTTGAGATAAGGCGACATACGATAAATTTTCCTAGTTTTTCTGGGGTGGGGTAACGAAAGGGACGGTTGGCGACGGAGCGCCGTCAGCGCGCGTCAAGACGGACCGACCGGAGCCTCAGCGCATTGCTGATCACCGAGACCGACGACAGGCTCATCGCCGCCGCCGCGAAGACCGGCGAGATCAGGATGCCGAGGAACGGGTAGAGGATACCCGCCGCCACCGGCACGCCAGCGGCGTTGTAGACCATGGCGAAGAACAGGTTTTGCTTGATGTTGCGCATGGTCGCCTGCGACAGCCGCCGCGCCCGCACGATACCGTCGAGATTGCCCTTCACCAGGGTGATGCCGGCGCTCTCGATGGCGACGTCGGCGCCGGTGCCCATGGCGATGCCGACATCGGCCTGGGCCAGAGCCGGCGCGTCGTTGACGCCGTCACCGGCCATCGCGACCTTGTGGCCTTCGGCCTGCATTTCCTTGATGATGCGGGCCTTGTCCTCCGGCAGCACCTCGGCGCGAATCTCGTCGATGCCGAGCCGGCCGGCGATCGCCTTGGCCGTGCGCTCGTTGTCGCCGGTGGCCATGACGATGCGGAATCCCTCCGCGTGCAGCGCCTTGATCGCCGCCGGTGTCGTCTCCTTCATCGGATCGGCGACGCTGACGAGCCCCGCGATCGCTCCTTCCACAACGACGAACATCACCGTCTCGCCCTGATCGCGCCGGGAATTGGCGGTCTCGATCAGCGCCGCCCCGTCGAGACCGAGTTCGGTCATGAAACGGCTGTTGCCGAGCGCGACCGACCTGCCGTCGACGACGCCCTTGACGCCCATGCCGGTGACCGCCTCGAAATCGTCGGCGCTCACCATCTCGACGCCCCGCTCCTCGGCCCCGGCGACGATCGCCTCGGCGAGCGGATGTTCGGAGCCGCGTTCCAGCGAGGCCGCGAGGCGCAGCACCTCGGCCTCGTCATGGCCGGCTTCCGGCAGTACCGCCACCAGGCGCGGCTTGCCCTCGGTCAGAGTGCCTGTCTTGTCGACGATCAGCGTGTCGACCTTGGCGAAACGCTCCAGCGCCTCGGCGTTCTTGATCAGGACACCGGCCTGGGCGCCGCGCCCGGTCGCCGTCATGATCGACATTGGTGTGGCGAGACCCAGCGCGCAGGGGCAGGCGATGATCAACACCGCGACCGCCGAGACCAGGGCGTAGGCCAGCGCTGGCTCCGGCCCGAAAATGGCCCAACTGATGAACGCGATGACCGCCGCCGCGATCACCGCCGGGACGAAATAGCCCGCCACCGCATCGGCGAGCTTCTGGATCGGCGCGCGCGAGCGCTGGGCGTTGGCGACCATCTCGACGATCTGGCTGAGCATCGTGTCCTTGCCGACGCGCTTTGCCTCGATCACCAGACTGCCATTCTTGTTGATGGTTGCGCCGGTGACCTTGTCTCCCGGTGTCTTCTCCACCGGGATCGGTTCGCCGGTGAGCATCGATTCGTCGATCGAGGAGCGGCCGTCGACGACTGTGCCGTCGACCGGCACCTTGTCGCCGGGGCGCACGCGCAGCCGGTCGCCAAGCACGACCTCTTCGAGCGGAATCTCTTCCTCGGTGCCGTCCGGGCGGATAACGCGCGCCGTCTTGGCGGCGAGGTCGAGCAGCGCACGGATTGCCGAGCCGGTGCGCTCGCGAGCGCGCAGTTCGAGGATCTGACCGAGCAGGACCAGGACGACGATCACCGCGCCGGCCTCGAAATAGACGCCGACCGTGCCTTCGGCGGTGCGGAAGCCGGCTGGGAAGATCTGGGGAAACAGAACGGCAACGACGCTGAACAGATAGGCCGCCAGGACGCCCATGCCGATCAGGCTGAACATGTTGAGGTTCATCGTCTTGAACGACTTGTAGCCGCGCACCAGGAACGGCCAGCCGGCCCACAGGATGACCGGCGTCGCGAGGACGAGTTCAATCCAGCGAGCGGCACGCTCGCCGATCCATTCGCCGACCGGTAGACCTAGCATCGGCCCCATGGCGATGACGAGCAACGGAACGGTCAACACCGCGCCGACCCAGAACCGCCGTGTGAAATCGACCAATTCGGGATTCGGGCCTTCATCGCCCGTCGGCACCCCCATCGGCTCCAGCGCCATGCCACAGATCGGGCAGTCGTCAGGATGGTCCTCGACGATTTCGGGATGCATCGGGCAGGTGTACATCGTGCCTTCCGGCATCGGCTCCGGGGCGGGTCGATCGCCGAGATATTTCTCGGGCTCGGCCTCGAACTTTTCATGGCAGCGCTGCGAGCAGAAATAGAATCGCTCGCCCTGATGCTTGGCCATGTGCTTGGCGCTGGCCCGCTCGACGGTCATGCCGCACACCGGATCCTTGGCGGTGACATAGTCTTCGGGCGCCGCCTCGAACTTCGTGCGGCAACCCTCGCTGCAAAAGTGGAACGTATGGCCGTCATGGGTCGCCGTCGGCTTGCCGGCTTCGGGATCGACCGTCATGCCGCAGACCGGATCACGGAACAGAGCGGTCTCGGCGTTTGCGCCGGGACCGGCAGATTCCGGATGATCATGGCTGTGATCGCCATGCGAGGCGGCGGTGCCGTCGCGGGTGTTGGTGTCGGACATGCGGGGAGTCCTTCTGGAAAAGAGGAAGGCTGGCGAAATTAGGATCGATGGGTCGTTCAGGCTATTTGGTCCTTCCGGTAGCTGGAAGGTCAAGAGGCACGATCGTCAGCCCAGCCGTGAGGCCCGAAGTTCCCCATCGCTGGCCGGTCGCAAGCGTTGTCGTCGGTCGGTTTGTGGCCGGCCCGGTCTTTTCCTCGGCGAATTGCGTTGTATGGTCCGCCGGCCGGAAACGGCTCGCATTTGCTCGCAACCGTCTCGCCCTCCACGAGGAATCCGCCATGAAGACGATCAAGCTCGGCCGTACCGGCCTCGATGTCACGCCGCTCTGCCTCGGCTGCATGAGCTACGGTGCATCCGACGCCGGGACGCATTCCTGGTCGATACCCGAAGAGGAAAGCCGGCCGTTCATCCGCCGGGCGATCGAACTCGGCATCAATTTCTTCGACACGGCGAACATGTATTCGGCCGGCACCAGCGAGGAGATCCTCGGTCGGGCCCTGAAGGATTTCGGCAAGCGCGACGAGGTCGTCATCGCCACCAAGGTGTTCAACCGCATGCATGACGGCCCGAACGGCATGGGTCTGTCGCGCAAGGCGATCTTCAGCGAGATCGACAAGAGCCTGATGCGGCTCGGGACCGACTATGTCGACCTCTACCAGATTCATCGTTGGGATTACCGCACGCCGATCGAGGAAACGCTGGAAGCGCTGCACGATGTCGTCAAGGCCGGTAAGGCCCGCTATATCGGTGCGTCCTCCATGCATGCCTGGCAGTTCGCCAAGGCGCTGCATCTGTCGGAAAAGCATGGATGGACGCGATTCGTGACCATGCAGAACCATCTGAATCTGCTCTATCGCGAAGAGGAACGCGAGATGCTGCCGCTGTGCCGGGATCAAGGCATCGGCGTCATCCCGTGGTCGCCGATGGCACGTGGGCGCCTGACTCGCGCCTGGGACGAGACCACCCACCGCTTCAATACCGACGAGGTCGCCAAGAAGCTGTACCGCGTCCACGAGGATGCCGAGAAGGCGATCGTCGACGCGGTTGGCGAGATCGCCAAGGCGCGCGGCGTGGCGCGGGCGCAGGTGGCGCTGGCCTGGACGCGCCAGAAACCGGGCGTGACAGCGCCGATCGTCGGCGCGACCAAGATGCAACATCTCGACGATGCCGTGGCGTCCCTCGATATCCAACTGACCGCGGACGAGATCGCCGCACTGGAAGCGCCCTATCAGCCGCGTGCGGTGGCCGGTTTCAAATAGCGGAAATCGGCCCGCCGGCGTTGCCCGGTCGTTTGGCGACGGCCAGGGAATGCGGCCGAGATTGCCGGCGCAGTGCCCTGTCGATCAAGGCCTTGGCGGGGAAGGACGGCTGTGCATAAGCGGGCAGCCGGCTTCACAAAGCCCGATACTCTAATTGGCCGAGGCGGACGGCTTGACGATCGATGCGCAAAGCAGTTCCTCGATAAACAGCGAAATGAACTGAGGCCGGTTCGAGACCTTGGCTTTGGCATAAACACGGGCGAGTTGTGCCCGGACCGTGCCCGAAGCCGCGCCGCGAAAAGCTGCTATCTCGGCCACATCCAGGCCCTTGAGCGCAAACAGCGCGACATCCGCCTCCGCTGGCGTCAACCCCCAGTCTTCGAAGTAGGCGTCGATCAACTCCGCGAAAGCGCCAGAGGCGGACGAAAGGGCGGCTTCCGCGCGCCGGTTGCGTTCGAGCGTGCGACGCATTTCGAAGGCGGCGAACGCAATCCCGAGAATAAGGGCGAAAGCGACAGCGCCCTCGAGCGCGGTGTGGGCAGTAAGACCACCCCATCGCAGATCGCTCGCCACATCGGCGACGAAAAAGACGGCGCAGAGCGTTTGAATGGCGAGCAAGGCGGCGAGAAGGACGGCTCTCCGCGAACTGGATTGCGAGGATTTTGATTGCGAAGACTTGGTCAACTGCGGTGTTTTCGCTTTCTCACGCCCGCAATCATGGCGCCCACCAGATTTCTGCCGGAGAGGCGAGATTCGAGCGCAACGCCGCCAACATGGAGCGCGGCGAGCAACAATAGCAAATTCGCCGTCACCTCGTGAATCTCTTCAACGAACTCTTCACCCTCCTCCTCGCGTTCGCCGTAGGATTGCGAAATATGCTCGCCTGTATCGTCATCGGGAAAGGGAGCGCTTTCCAGCATCACCCCGGTGATCGACACGGTCAAAAG
This sequence comes from Aurantimonas sp. E1-2-R+4, assembly GCF_036549515.1. Lineage (NCBI taxonomy): Bacteria > Pseudomonadati > Pseudomonadota > Alphaproteobacteria > Hyphomicrobiales > Aurantimonadaceae > Aurantimonas > Aurantimonas sp. E1-2-R+4. The sequence continues at coordinate 22,685 of NZ_JAZHLK010000007.1, forward strand.
CGTGCCCCAGAGCGCGTACGCCATCAATGCGCCAAGCGGATTGTGCGAGCGATGCGCGCGGCGCGTGCCGGAAAACATATGGCGGATGTGACCGAACGCGGCGGAAAGGCTTGGCGGGAAGGATGAAAACCGCGCTTCCTCCGTGCCGATCACACCCCAGACGAGCCGCAGTGCCAACAGGCCGAACGCTGCGTATCCGATCCAAACATGCGCAAGCGACTTCTCTTCGATGAAAACTCCGTTGAGCAGCACCGCCGGGGCGATCGTCCAATGTGTCAGGCGAACGAGCGGATCCCACACCCGCTCGCCTTCCGACCCGTCGACCTTAGAGGCCATCAGTCCTCTTCCTCGACGCGCAGAACCTGGCCATTCGCCGGATCGATCTTCATCTCCCAGCGACGCCCCTCTTTGAGCGCATAGACTTCGATGTCGCCACGCTCACTTTCATACTTGACGATTTCATATCCGTCCGCGGCCAGGGACGCGCGGATGTCGTCATCCTTGGTGCCGGGGCGCGGCCATGGACCCCGCCGCACGCTGTCGTCGATCTCGACGACGTCGCCCGCTACTGCGTCGACATACAGCTTATGCCGCCGGTCCTCCTTGGCGGCGGTCACTTCGATCCGCCCATTCTCCCGCTCATAACGGGTCATGTCATAGCCGCTTTCCGCGAGGGCTTGTCCGATCTCCTGCGCGGAGACACCGAGCTTTGCGCCCATCGTCGGTTCGGCGGCGAAAGCGGTGCCCGCGAGAACCACCGAGGCGGCGATCGCTCCGAATGCAATGCGTTTCATGTCAATCTCCTCAATTCTGGACCAACGGCGAAAGGCTCCACCGATGATCCAGCATTGGCCCTTGAAGCGGACGGGCGCGATCCGACAGGCGCGTATGAAGGACCGGGTAAGCGGCCGCTTACGAGCTTCCCTCGCACAAGACCAATGCTTGCCGCTCTCGACAGACGGAAGACCCGCGATCCGCCGGGGGCTCGGCGAAATCGCCGGCGCACCTTTCAAACCCGCCTCCGGCGTCACATCTATGCAATGGGCGAGCGGGCGGCGCGGCGGGGAAGCCGAACGTTCCGGGGTGATAGGCAGTGCCGGCTGTTTCGATCGACGGTCCGGTCGGATGATGTCGTCGGACCAATTGTGCGACGGCCGTGAAAGGTGATGGCATGGATGTGCCGATGTGGGTGTGGTTGGCGACGATCGGAGGGATCGCCGCTCTGTTCCTGTTCGATTTTCTTGTCCACGTCCGCAAGCTTCATCACCCCTCGCTCAAGGAAGCCGGCATCTGGTCGACCTTCTACGTTGTCGTCGCACTCATCTTCGGTGCGGGGCTGTGGTGGGTGTGGGGACACGACCACGGGGTGGAATATCTGGCCGGCTACATTACCGAAAAGAGCCTGTCGGTCGACAATCTGTTCGTCTTCGTCATCATCATGGCGAAGTTTCAGGTGCCGGCGAACTTCCAGCAGAAGGCGCTTCTGATCGGCATCGTGATCGCGCTTCTCATGCGCGGCGTCTTCATCGCCGTCGGTGCCGCCGCGATCGAGCAATTTTCCTGGGTGTTCTATCTCTTCGGCATCTTCCTTCTGTGGACCGCCTATACCCTGGCCAAGGAGAGCCTGACCGGTGGCCATATCCAGGGTGAGGACTATGAGCCTAACGCGGTGGTCAAATTCATCGAGCGGCGGTTTCCGGTGACCGACGATTATCGGCGCGCCGCCCTCTTTGTCCGTGAAAAGGGACGGCTGCTGGTGACGCCGATGTTCGTGGTTATCGTCGCTCTCGGCGTGACAGACTTGCTGTTCGCGTTCGATTCCATTCCCGCGATCTACGGCCTGACCGAGCAGCCCTATATCGTCTTCACGGCGAACGCCTTCGCGCTGCTCGGACTTCTGCAGCTCTATTTTCTCATTGGCGGGCTGCTCGATCGGCTTGTCTATCTGGGCGCGGGTCTGGCGTTGATCCTTGCCTTTATCGGCGTCAAGCTGATCTTCCACGCGATGGAAACCAATACGCTGCCGTTCATCAACGGGGGCGACAGTATCGAGGCGGTACCCCACATCTCGACGTGGCTGTCGCTTGCGGTCATCGTGTCGATTCTCGCCATCACGACGATCGCGAGTCTCGTCGCGAGCCGGAATGGATCGAAATCGGTCAAGCATGCGGAACGGGCCGAAGAGCAAGCCTGACCGAAAACTGGGGATTGCCAATGCCATCGGAACGCGACCCGACCAGCGTCGAGCCGGAGACGACGTCCCCGGGCGAGGATGCCGAGTGGGCGGCGCGACGCGACGACCTGTCGAAACGGCTGGCCGAACAACGTCGGCGTCTTCCGGAAAATCGTGAGCCGGCAAACCGCTCCCAGGGCATGCGCGGTGCGGCCCAGGGCCTCAAGGTCGCCAGCGAGTTTGTCGCCGGCATTTTGGTCGGGGCGGCGATCGGATATTTCATCGATCAGCTCGCCGGCACCAGCCCCTTCGGCCTTATCGTCTTTCTGCTGCTCGGATTTGCCGCGGGCGTCTTGAATGTGATCCGGGGGATTTCCGGCACCGGCTCGCCCGGCGACCCCGGCCAACTCTGATCTCTCTGATTATGGATTCCTCCTCACAAACTCGCGTCCATATTCTCATCTGATGCTCTAGGGAGTTGCGAAGCGCGGTTGGGGACGCTATGGGCATGGCGGCCCTCGCCGGGCCACGCCGTGAATTGATGAAGGGCCTGAGAGATTGGCAACCAATCCAACCGATCCGATCCACCAGTTTGAGATTTCCAAGATCGTGCCGATCGAGATCGGCAATCTGGATTTCTCGTTCACCAATTCTGCGCTGTTCATGGTGCTGACCGTCGCGATCACGACGGCCTTCCTGTATTATTCGACACGCGGCCGTGGCCTCGTGCCGAGCCGCGTCCAGTCGATGACGGAACTTTCCTACGAGTTCGTCGCCAACATGCTGCGTGACGCGGCGGGCACCGGGGGCATGAAATTCTTCCCCTTCGTGTTCTCGCTGTTCATGTTCATTCTGGTCGCGAACCTTCTGGGAATGGTGCCGTATTTCTTTACGGTGACCAGCCATCTGATCGTGACCTTCGCGCTCGCGATGCTGGTGATGGGCGTCGTCGTCGTCTACGGTTTCATGAAGCACGGGCTGGGCTTCTTCAAACTCTTCGTGCCGGAGGGCGTGCCAGGCATCCTGATGCCGCTGGTGGTGATGATCGAGGTGATCTCGTTCCTGTCCCGGCCGGTTTCACTCTCGGTTCGTCTCTTCGCCAACATGCTGGCGGGCCACATTACGCTGAAGGTATTTGCCGGATTCGTCGTGTCGCTGAGCGCCTTCGGCGCCCTCGGGATCGCCGGTTCGATCCTCCCGCTGGCCATGGCGGTCGCGCTGACGGCGCTCGAATTTCTGGTCGCCGCGCTACAGGCTTACGTCTTTGCCGTTCTGACCTGTATGTATCTGAACGACGCGATACATCCGGGCCACTAAGAACCGGTCTCCAGATAACCCATGGCGGCCGCGAGGTCGCCGACATCCACCGCAATCGGACAATTTCAAAGGAGTTTTGACATGGAAGCGGACGCAGCAAAGTTCATCGGCGCAGGTCTTGCAACGCTCGGCATGGGCGGCGCGGCCATTGGCCTCGGCAACATCTTCGGTCAGTATCTGGCGGGCGCGCTGCGCAATCCGTCGGCCGCTGACGGCCAATTCGGCCGCCTGATCTTCGGCTTCGCGGTGACGGAAGCGCTCGGCATCTTCGCACTGCTGGTCGCGCTTCTGCTGCTGTTCGCCGTCTGATCGGCATTCGCCAATTTGAGACGAGACGACCGGCGGCAAATCCTGCCGCCGGTCCGCTTTGCCGGAGCCACCGATGTTCGTAAGTCAAGCCTTGGCGCAGACTGAAAACCCAGACGCCGTCGATCTGCCTCCCGCCAACGACACGGCGGCCGCGCATGGCGAGACGATCGCCATCGAAGGCGAACACGAAGGTGTTTTCCCGCCCTTCAACAGCGAATTCTTCGCCTCGCAGCTGCTCTGGCTGGCGATTACCTTCGGCGTCTTCTACCTGGTTCTGCAGAAGGTGATTCTGCCGCGGATCGCGGGCGTCCTGGAAAATCGACGCGATCGCATCGCGCTCGATCTCGAGGCCGCCGAGCGGATGAAGTCCGACGCGGATGAAGCCCAGGCAGCCTACGAGCAAGAGCTGGCGGAGGCACGCGATCGCTCCCACAAGATCGCTCATGACGCTCGCGACTCGGCACGCGAAGATGCCGAGCAGGAGCGCAAGCGCCTCGACCGGCAGTTGGACGAAAAACTGGAAGCGGCCCAGATCCGCATCGCCGAGATCAAGACCGAGGCGATGAAGGATGTCGGCGTGATCGCCGAGGACACCGCCGAGACCATCCTGCGCGAAGTCGCACAGCTCGAGGTCTCGCGTGATGAGATCGCTGGCGCCTTGACGGCCATTCGGAGCTGAGGAGACGACGATGGACAATTCATTCTGGGCCTTCGTCGCCCTCGTCATCTTTCTGGCGCTGGTCTGGTATCTGAAGGCGCCGACCAAGGTCGGAAAGTCGCTCGACGACCGGGCGGCGCGGATCCGCAACGAGATCGAGGAGGCGCGCGAGCTGAAGGAGGAGGCCAAGCAGCAGTTGGCCGAATATCAGCGTCGTCGCCAGGAAGCCGAGCAGGAAGCCAAGGACATCGTCGCCGCCGCCAAGCGGGAAGCGACGCTGTTGCTCGATGACGCGAATCGCAAGAACGAGGAATATGTCGCCCGTCGCACGGCCATGGCGGAGACCAAGATCGCCCAGGCCGAAGGCGACGCCGTGGCCGAGGTGCGGGCATCGGCCGTCAATCTCGCCGTCGCCGCGGCCGCCAAGGTTCTGGCGGACCGCAATTCGGGTAGCGAGGCTGGCCGTTTCATCGACGAATCGATCGGCGAAGTTCGCAAGCATCTGAACTGACCGCTGCCGCGACACCCGCGGCGCGCGGAAAGACTTTGACGAAGGGGTCGCCATTGGCGGCCCTTTTTCGTTCCGGATGGTCCTCCACGACCGGACGAACGCTCTATTCGGCGGCGTCCAGAAGATCGGCGCGCAACGGCCGGAAGCTCATCCGGTGGAGTGGGGTCGGACCCAACCGGGCGATCGCCGCGAGATGCTCGGGCGTGCCATAGCCCATGTGGCGGGAGAAGCCGTAGCCGTCGAAGGCGCCGCAGACGCGGCACATGATTCGGTCGCGAGTGACCTTCGCGACGATCGAGGCGGCCGCGATCGACAGCGACAGCGCGTCACCGGAAATCACTGCGGTGCCCGGACAGCGCAACAGCGGCGGTATGTCGCGGCCGTCGACGAGAACATGGCAGGCCGTCTGAGGCAGCGCGTGCAGCGCGCGCCGCATGGCGATCAGCGTCGCGCCGCGGATGTTGAAGCGGTCGATCTCCGCCGCGCTCGCCGAAGCGATGCCGACATGGGCCGATGCGAGAATTTCGGCGAACAGCCACTCGCGCTTGGCAGCATCCAGTTTCTTGGAGTCGTTGAGGCCGTCCGGCAGCCGGCGCAGGTCGAGCACGACAGCCGCTGCGACCACGGGACCCGCCAGCGGACCACGGCCCGCCTCGTCGATGCCGGCGATGTGCCGCAAGCCGCGTGCGATCAACCCCGCTTCCCGGACATAGTCGGGACCGGCCCGTCTCGCGACCTTGCGGCGCGCGGCGGGCATGGAAGGAACCGGAGAATCGGAGGAACGGCGAGCCATGATGCGGCAAGACTCGCGCATTCTCCGATTCTCCACAAGTCTCGCCGCCTCCCGGGGGAAGAACCGGCGAGTGCGCCGGACCGCGAGGGGCTGGCGGCCAGACGATCGAGCGGGGAAAAGTCTCCCCGGGGTGGGATCAGAGCAGCGCCAGTTGGACGCCGGCCCCCTTCGGCGGCGTGAACCGGTCGCATCTGAGTTCGGTGCGCGTTTCGTTGAGACCCAACCGCCGGGCCGTCATTTCGAAGCGTCGCCGAATCTGGAATGCATAGGGTCCGGTGCCGCGCATCCGCTTGTTCCACTCGGCGTCGTAGTCCTTGCCGTCACGCATCGAACGCAGCAGCGCCAAGACGTGCCGGTAGCGATTGGGGTAATGGCGCAGCAGCCATTCCTTGAATAGCGGCGAGACTTCGAGCGGCAGGCGCAAGAGCACGTAGCCGACCTCGCGTGCGCCGGCCGTGCTGGCCGATTCGAGCACACGTTCGATTTCCGAATCGGTCAGGCCGGGAATGATCGGCGCCATCATCACCATCGTCGGAATGCCGGCCTCGCTGAGCGTCTTGACCGCCTCGAGCCGCTTTGCCGGGGTCGCCGCGCGCGGCTCCATCGCTCTGGCAAGTGTCCGGTCGAGGGTGGTCACCGACAGGGCGACCTTCGCCAATCCCTTCGCCGCCATGCGTTGGAGAATGTCGATGTCGCGCAGGACGAGGGCGGACTTGGTGACGATCCCGACGGGATGGTTGGCGGCTTCCAGCACTTCGAGAATTTCGCGCATGATCCGCCAGGTCTTCTCGACCGGCTGATAGGGGTCGGTATTGGTGCCGATGGCGATGGATTTCACCTCGTAGCCTGGCTTGGAAAGCTCTCTTTCCAGAAGCTCGGCGGCATTCGGCTTGGCAAACAGCCTGGATTCGAAGTCCAGCCCGGCGGAGAGCCCCATATAGGCGTGGGTCGGCCGCGCGAAACAATAGACGCAGCCGTGCTCGCAACCCCGATACGGATTCACCGAACGGTCGAACGAGATGTCGGGCGAACTGTTGCGGGTGATGATCGTCTTGGGTTTTTCGACCTGGACGTCGGTCTTGAACGCCGGAAGTTCGTCGAGACTGTTCCACCCGTCGTCGACGGCGCTGCGCGCGAAGGGCTCGTAACGGCCGCTCGGATTGATCCCCGCGCCACGCCCGCGCCGCCGCTCGAAGCCGATCCGCAGACCCGATTCGGCGACGATGTGATTGGCGATATCTATGCCGTCAGGGGCGGCGAAAGCCGCGCGATCGGCGCTCTTGATGTCCTGCATGGTCGGAACCTTCCGGCTCGCTCGTTCGATGTATGAATAGAGTCCTAATTCGGAAATGAGAACAATACAAGAACAAAAAAGTTCCACCGCTGGTTTTTGGGGGCAGGCTCGGCTAAGCGGGGATATGCTCAGCGTGTTGATGGACTGCGGACCGGACGACAGACAGCTTGCGGCGAGTCTCGCCACGCTCATCCCGGGCGCGGTCGAGGGCGTCGTTCGCGAGGTCGTGCTGGTCGATCGGGGAATGGGGCCTGCGGCGCGCAAGGTCGCCGATCACGCCGGCTGCCGGGTGGTCGCGGAGGAGGAGTTCCGCGTGGCGATCGAGACGGCCAAGGGGGATTGGCTGCTGCTGATGGAGCCCGGCGCCCGGCTGATGCCAGGATGGATCGGCGCCGTAACGGACCACGGCGAGGATGTGGCGCGCGGAACGGCGAAGATCGCGACGGCGCGTTTTCGCCGAGCGCGGATGGACCGGCCGAGCTTCCTGCAGCGATTCCGGCAGATTCGCACCGCGCTCGCCGAGGGCTTCCTTGTGCAAAAGCCGCAGGCGATCGGCCTCTCCAGGCTCGCCTTCAATCTGGAGGAGGTCGCCAAGGGCGTGGCGGTCGAGCGTCTGGCGGTGGAGATCAGGCCAGCGCTCAAGACAAAATAGCTCTCAGGCGTTGCCGCCGCCGCCACGGCGCAGATGTTCGTCGAGTCGGGGCATGATCTCGACGAAGTTGCATGGCTTGTGCCGGTAGTCGAGCTGCGCCTTGAGAATATGGTCCCATCCGTCGCGACAGGCGCCCGGCGAGCCGGGCAGGGCGAAGACGAAGGTGGCGGCGACGACTCCGCCAGTGGCGCGGGATTGGATCGTCGAGACGCCGATCTTGTCGTAGGAAATCCGGTGGAAGACGGCGGAAAAGCCGTCCATGCGCTTTTCGAACAGCGGCTCCAGAGCCTCCGGCGTGACGTCGCGGCCGGTGAACCCCGTGCCGCCGGTGGTGATGACGACGTCGACGTCGTCGCGTTCGCACCAAGCGGTGACGACGTTGCGGATTTCCTCGATCTCGTCGCGGACGATCTTGCGGTCGGCGAGGCGATGACCGGCCTCTTCAAGCCGGGCGACGAGAACGGAGCCGGACTTGTCGTCGTCGATGGACCGCGTATCGGACACGGTCAGGACCGCGATCGACAGAGGAATGAAGGGTTTGTCCGTGCTCATGTCTCGCGCAAATCCTTATATCGGTTCGGTCCCGACACCCACCAGCCGGGACAGGTCGATTCGATCCGGCTTCGCGCCCGTCGCATGTGTCCCGCGTCCTCGAAGAGGCCGAAGACCGTGGCGCCGGAGCCGGACATGCGGGCGAAGCGGGCACCTTCGGCAATAAGCCGTTCGCGCACGGCGTCGATCGTCGGGACCATGTCCACCGCCGTCGGCTCCAGATCGTTGCGGGTCTGCGAAAGCCATGTGGCGAGTGCCGCAATATCGGGGAATCCGCCCGGCGGCAACGGGGGCAAGGCCGGGTTGTCGCAACGTGGCAGCTTCGCGAACACCGCGGCGGTCGACACCGGCTCGCGCGGGTTGACCATGAGCAGGGGCAGGGGAGGAAGAACCGCCAGCGGCGACACGGTTTCGCCGATCCCGGTAACCAGCGCGGCCCGCCCGTCGAGGCACATCGGCACATCGGCGCCGAGCGCGATCGATTCGTGGGTAAGGCGTCGCGCCGCATCGGGCACGCGATCCGCGATAATCCGAAGAAGCGCCGCCGCATCCGCCGATCCGCCGCCGATGCCGGCAGCGACCGGAAGTCGCTTGTCGAGGTGGATCGCGAGCGGCGGCAGCGCCAAATCCCGTTCGGCTAGCAATGTTCTGGCGAAACTGGCGGCGCGCAGCAGAATGTTGTCGGCGCCGACCGGCACGTCGACGGCGAAGGGGCCGCCGACCTCCAGTCGATCTAGCGCATCTGGAGATGGCGCGACCGTGATGCTGTCGCCGGTATCGGCGGCGAAAACGACCAGGCTTTCCAGGCAGTGGTAGCCGTCGGCGCGGCGGCCGACGACATGCAGGGCCAGGTTGATCTTCGCCGGGGCCAGCAGCTGGGTCGGCGGTATGGCGAGAGGAGGCAAGAACCCGCCGCCCGGGCTCAATCGGCCTTAGTGTCGGAGCCGGGCGCCTTGATCGGACCGCCAGAAGAACTGTTGCGGGCCGCCCGCTCGACGTCCGTTGCCGCACCGTCGGCGGGTGCCTTCGCTTTCACGTCCGCCGGATCGAGGCCCCGGGCGAGCTTGGCGCGGATGGTTTTGGCGGCCGCCTGCTCCGGCTTCGGCTCGCCGACGAGGGCGCGCTCCCACTGGAACCTGGCCTCCCGCGCGCGGCCGACCCGCCAATAGGCGTCGCCGAGATGGTCGTTGATGGTCGGGTCCATCGGCGTGATCAGTACCGCGCGTTCGAGTTGCTCGACCGCCTCCTCGAAACTGCCGAGGCGGAAATAGGCCCAGCCGAGCGAATCGATGATGTAGCCGTCATTGGGGCGCAACTCGACGGCCTTCTTGATCATGTCGAGGCCCTCTTTCAGGTTCTCGTTCATGTCGACCCAGGAATAGCCGAGATAGTTCAGGACCTGCGGCTGGTTCGGCGAAAGTTCGAGCGCCGTCTTGAAGTCGGGCTCGGCCTTGTCCCACTGCTTGGTCCGTTCAAAGGCGATGCCGCGCTGGTAATAGAGGTTCCAGTTCGCCGTCTTTCCGGGTTCGGAAAGGGCGATCGCCTTGTTCAAGGCGTCGGCGGCCCCCTTGAATTCCTTGTCGGCGGCAAGCACGTCGGCGAGCGCGGTATGGGCCTTGATGTCGTCCGGATAGTCGCGCACGGCCCGCGTCAGATGGGCCTTGGCCTCGTCCTTGCGCTCGGCATACCAAAGATCGAGACCGATCTGCAGTTCGGCGGTGCGTCGATAGGCCGAGTTTTCCGGGATTTCCCGATAATAGGAAATCGCCAGATCCAGCCGTTCGGAGCGCTCGGCGATCCCGGCAAGGGCGGTCAGCAGCGCCGGATTGCGCGGGGCGACGGCGCGAGCCAACTGGAAATACAGGAGCGCGACCTGCTGGCCGTCGCCGCGATTGATCGCCTGCCCGAGAATGTAGAGCGTTTCGGCGGCGCCTTCCTGGACACCCGTAACGGCGGGCTCGATCGTCTCGCCCTTCTCGACGCGCTCCTTCAGAAGCAGCAGCGGGTCATAGGTCGGCACGAGTTTCAGCCCGGCCTCGATCGCCTGAAGCGCGGCATCGGTGTTGCGGGCGCGAGTCTCCAGCCGCGCCAGCGCTTCGGCGGCGGCGAGATAGGCGTCCGGCGAGGTTCGGGCCGATTCCTCGTCATCGACAACCTTGCGAAGCGCGATGCGGGCAACGTCCGGACGCCCGGCGACATCGGCGATGAGGCCCTTCTGGTAATCGTTGAAGATCGCGAACCAAGGCGCCCCCGTGAGCGTGTCGAGTCGCGACAATGCCGCGTCGGTCCGCCCGGCGCCAAGCTCGGACCAGGCGATCAACTGGCCGATCAGGAGGGCATCGAGATCGCTCGGCTTGGGCAGATCGAATTCGGTGATGGCGGCATCGAAATTGCCCTTGCTCAGGGCATCGATACCCAGCGCGATGCGCGCGACCTTGCTGGCCTCCGGCGCGTCGCGCAGCTTCGCGGCCATGTCGACGCCGTCCTTGAAGCGCCCGTCGGCGATAAAGGCGAACATTGCGTCCTGCTGCAACAGGTCGGAGGTCGGGTCCATCGACAGGGCTTGCGCGAAGAAATCGGTGGCGGCCTCGAGATCGCCGTCGCGTTGCGCCGATTTGGCGGCGAGATAGGCGCCCGAAAGCGACTGGGCCTGGGCCAAGGCCGGTTTCGCCGTCGCTCCATCGCCGGCGGCTCGCGCGGCGGGAGCCGCCGTGGCGGCGAAGAGGGCGGTTGCTGTCAGCAATGTCAGAAAGCGCGATGTCTGCACGTAAAATCCTCTTTCCGGGCCACGCCGACCGGTGATGAAGCGCGGCGACTTCTTGCCGAAATCCTGGCTGACCTTAGTCCAGCGGCTTACCGAGGTGAAGCCGCGACGGTCGCGAATGCAGGGTCAATACGGTGTTGCACCGAGAGATTGTCGGGATTGCGGCCCGCGCGACGGCGGTGGGCAATGGCGGCTCGCCCGTGTCAATTGACACGGTCGATGCAGAACGCGACAACGCCGAGAAGCGCCTCGCGGCTTGGCGAGGCTGGCAGCGAGGTCGCGGCTTCGTGTGCCGCCTCGCCGTAGAGCCGGGCCCGGGCAATCGTCGCTTCCAGTGCGCCATGCGCGCGAATCAGCCCCTTGGCCTGCCGAAGCGCCTCGTCGTCGTTGCGACCGCCCTCCATGGCGTCGCGCCAAAAGGCCCGCTCCGTCTCGTCACCCGCCTGGTAGGCGAGAATCACCGGCAGGGTGATCTTGCCTTCGCGAAAATCGTCGCCGGTGTTCTTGCCGAGATCGGTGGCGGATCCATCGTAGTCGAGCACATCGTCGACCAGCTGGAAGGCGAGGCCGAGGTTGCGTCCATAGCGGCGCATCGCCTCGCGCTCGGCCATGCCGGCCCCCGCAACGACCGGGCCGACCTCCGCCGCGGCGGAGAACAGCGCCGCGGTCTTGGCGTCGACGACCGCGAGATAGTCGGCCTCGCTCGTCGTCATGTGTTTGGCCGCCGAAAGCTGCCAGACCTCGCCCTCGGCGATGACAGCCGACGCCGTGGACAAAATGTCGAGCGCGGCGAGCGAGCCGACCTCGACCATCATCTTGAAGGCCTGGCCGAGCAGGAAATCGCCGACGAGAACGCTGGCCTGATTGCCCCAGATCGTACGGGCGGTCTTCTTGCCCCGCCTGAGATCGCTTTCGTCGACGACATCGTCATGGAGCAGCGTCGCCGTGTGCATGAACTCGACGCTCGCGGCGAGTTTCACATGCGCGTCGCCGTCATAGCCATGCGCCAGCGCCGACGCGATCGTCAGCATCGGCCGCAGCCGCTTGCCGCCAGAGGAGATCAGGTGCTCGGCGATCTCTGGAATCAGCTCGACATTCGAGCCGGCCATCGAAAGGATCAACTCGTTGACGCGGGTCATGTCGGACGCCGTGACCGCGAGGATCGGTTCGATCGAACCGCGGGTATCAGTTCGCCCGACGGGGCTGGCCAAGCTCACCATGTCACTCCGTTGGTTTCCCTCGCGGGCCGCGAGGGTGTTGCCGAACATCGATCCCGAAGATGGCGTCGGCGCCGCCGATATAAAGGCCTCGACCCCGCCACGCCGGGAGAACGTGCGTCGGTTTCGCCCCAGCCCTTGCTATGACCGGCGCAATTCGGGCACCTATATCCCGGTCGGCCCGCATGCGGCCCCACCTTTCCCCGGCTTCGGTCGCCCCTTTTTTCGAAGCGGTTCACATCATGCAAGAACTCATGCGTTCCAATGACGCCGTTCTCATATCCTTTGTCGACGCTCTCCTGAATGACGCGGACATTCCGCATTTTGTCGCCGATGTCCACATGAGTATTCTCGATGGGTCGATCGGCGTGCTGCCGCGCCGCGTTCTGGTCGACCCAGATCACCTCGACCAAGCCCGCAGAATCCTCAAAGACGCCGAACTCGGCCATGAACTGTCCTGATCGGGCATCCACCGCCGACGACACGGACCCGTCGCAGGTTCGCCGCGACGCGTTTTATCGTGGCCGGTTCGTGGTGCTGCAGCCGGCGTGCGGCGGCTACCGGTCGGGTCTCGACGCGATGCTTCTGGCCGCGACGCTGCCCGAATCGGCGACGGGCAGTGTTGCCGATATCGGCGCCGGGGCAGGGGTGGTCGGCCTCGCCGCGGCCTGCCGGGCCGAACGGGTCGAGGTGACGCTGGTCGAGAAGAGCGCGGCCATGGCCGACCTTGCACGACGGGGACTGACCTTGCCGGAGAACGTGGCGCATCAAAATCGCGTGCGCGTCGTCGCGGCGGACATCCTCGCGGGTCGTGCCGGTCGTGAGGCCGCCGGCCTTTGCGACGGTGCGTTTCAGCATGTTCTCACCAATCCGCCGTTCTATCCGCACGGCCACCGCGCCTCGCCCGACCCGTTGCGCGCCGAGGCCCTCACTGCCACAGACGCCGACTTCTTGCCGCGCTGGGTGCGCGCCTGTGCCGCCCTGCTCGGCCATGGCGGTCGGTTCACGGCCATCGTGCGGCCGGACGCGCTGCCGGCGATGCTGCAGGCAAGCGAAGGCCGGCTGGGCGGGATTCGCGTGTTGCCCATTCATTCACGCTCCGCGGCGCCGGCGATTCGCCTGATGGTTGCCGGGCGCAAGGGATCACGCGCACCCCTCGCGGTGCTGCCCGGCCGCACGCTGCATGCGCCCGACGGCGGGTTGGAGCCCTTCGCCGAGGCGATCGCGGCGGGCACGGCGGATATCGCGCTCGATTGCTGATTCGACGGAACGCGCGGTCGGCGCGTTGCGAACCGGCCGATCGCGCTTACATGCCAAGCCTGATCTTGTCCCAGCAACAAAGGCCTTCCGTTGGCGAATCCCCTCCAGAAAATCCTTCCCAAGCGCTTCCGCTCCGATGCCACCGTGATCCCCGTGGTTCGGCTGTCGGGTGCGATCATGACCTCGCAGAGCGCGCTGCGGCCGACGCTGTCGCTGGCAACCGCCGCGCCGGTCCTGCAGAAGGCCTTCGATTACAAGAAGGCGCCCGCGGTGGCGATCGTCGTCAATTCGCCCGGCGGCTCGCCGGTACAGTCGCGGCTGATCCATCAGCGGATTCGCGATCTCGCCGAGGAGAAGGGCAAGCGGGTTCTCGTGTTCGTCGAAGATGTCGCGGCGTCCGGCGGCTACATGATCGCCTGCGCCGGCGACGAAATCATCGCCGACCCGTCTTCCATCGTCGGCTCGATCGGGGTGGTTTCCGGCTCCTTCGGCTTCGTCGAGGCGATCGCCAAGCTCGGCATCGAGCGCCGGGTGCATACCGCCGGCACCAGCAAGGCGACGCTCGACCCGTTCCAGCCGGAAAAGGCCGAGGACGTCGAACATCTGAAGGCGCTGCAACGCGAGGTCCACCAGACCTTCATCGATCTGGTCAAGCAAAGTCGCGGCGCTAGGCTGGTCGAAGACGACGACCTGTTTTCCGGCCTGTTCTGGTCGGGACTGCGCGGGCGTGACCTCGGCCTTGTCGATCAGATCGGCGACCTGCGCGGCACCTTGCGCGCCCGCTTCGGCGACAAGGTCAAACCGGTATTGATCCAGGCGAGCCGCAGCCTGTTCGGCCGCAAGCAGCCGGGCATTCGCGCCGACATGGTCGCGGGCGCCGGGCTGGCCTCGATCGGCGCCGGCTTCGCTTCGGAAATATTGAGCACCGCCGAGGAGCGCGCCCTGTGGGCTCGCTTCGGGCTTTGAAACGGGCGGGAACCGCGGGGCGCGCGGTTCCTTTCTATTGCCGAGGCGCGCGCCTCAGCGCATAATCGCCGGACCTTCAGGAGAATGGTCGAAGATGCCGCAGTTTCTTCTTCTTGGCCTCGTCGGGGCCGCCGCCTTGTTTGGCTACAAGCAGATGAAGCGGGACGCCGATCGTCTGGCTGAGCGCAATCGCCGCGCCGAATCCGAAATGAAGACCGGCGCGCAAGGCACGCTGGTGCGCGGCGACGACGGGATTTATCGCATCAAGAAGGATTGAGCGGGCGTCCCGCGTGATCGGAGACAAAAAGCCTGCTTTGGCCGCGGCGGCCGACGGGATGTCGACTCTGATCCGGTTCAGTTTGGGCGGTTGAGGACCTCGCCAGGCATGGCCGCGAGCGGAGGTCCGCGATTTGAAACAGAATACAGTGATTCTGTTTCAGTTCTGAGCGGATCACAAGTTTTTAAATCGACCCTTCGGCAGCCTGATTCCACTCGGGAAGTGGGAAAATCTTGTCGTATGCCCAGTTAAAAACGAACGCGTAAACGAGGTAGAAAAGTGCGAAACTCACGTCCATCAGGAACGCCTGAAATAACCCGACGCCAAGATACCAAGCGAACAGAGGAAGCACCCAAACGAGCAATCCCGCCTCGAAGGCGAATGCATGAACTACCCGCAATTTCAACGTCTTAGAAGTTCGCCCGTAAAAGCGCCACATCATGTGGTCGAACCCGAGGTTGTAGGCGTAATTCCAAAGCGTTGCGATTGTCGCCCCGATAAGAGCCACGACACCGATCTGCGAGGTGGGAAGGTGAAAAGCCCAAGCGCCAAGCGGCGTAACAATCATCAAGCCGATGACTTCGAAACTGAGCGCGTGGCGAACTCGGTCGCTGGTCGATCGCATGGGACTCCCCTCTATTGCGACAAACCGGGCCGTCCCGGCAGTTCTACCCTTTACGGGGGGAGGTCGTCCTACAACAAAACTTCATATGGCCATTTTGGCGAAATTCTTGAAGGGCCTCGTATTCTCCAAATCTGAAACAGAATGCATAATTCTGTTGCAGATTCCCCGGAATGCCCGCGCTCCATCGTGGACATTCTTTTATCCAGTGGGCAAGCTTGCGCCATGGTTCCGCGGATTGGCGAACTCGCCAGTCGGGGCGACGCGCCGGGAGGTCTCGTGGCAAACCCCTTTTCCCATGGCACCGTCCATGACGCAGGAGAAGATCTTCAGGCGGCGCTGCGGTCGGATCCGCAAATCCTCGCGCTGTGGGAAAGCCTGACGCTGCTCGGTCGCAACGAGTTCATCTGCTGGGTCGAGGACGCGAAACAGCCGAAAACGCGCCGGCGACGCATCGAGCGAACCCGTGAGGAACTGTTGGAGGGCAAGAAGCGGCCCTGCTGCTGGGCGGGGTGCATTCACCGCACCGACAAGGCGCCCGGCCGTTGGCAGCAGGCTGTCCTGATCGATCGGAAAGAGAAGAAGGGTCCGTAGCCGGCTTGGGCGACCTCTCCGATCTACCGTCCCCCGGGAAACGCTAGTGTCGGGATTCCCTGTCCGGGTCAGGCCCACCGAGACGCGGCCCACCCAAACCTTGACCGGCCTCGTGCCCGCGTGGCAACTCGCGGGCAATCGTTTCCGCCCGCCGCGATCGCCCGCGGGCCCCAATCCGGACCGCTCCTATCATGTCAGACACGCCCTCCCACATGGACCCGCGCCGCTCCTTCCAGGCGCTGATCCTGACGCTCCACCGCTACTGGGCCGACTATGGCTGCGTGGTTCTGCAACCCTACGACATGGAGGTCGGCGCCGGCACCTTCCATCCGGCGACGACGCTGCGCGCGCTCGGCCCGAAGCGGTGGAACGCGGCCTATGTCCAGCCGTCGCGGCGGCCCAAGGACGGGCGTTACGGCGAGAACCCCAATCGGCTGCAGCATTATTACCAGTATCAAGTGATCCTGAAGCCGAACCCGTCGAACCTGCAGGAGCTCTATCTCGGCTCGCTGGAGGCAATCGGAATCGATCCGCTGTTGCACGACATCCGCTTCGTCGAGGACGATTGGGAAAGCCCGACGCTGGGCGCCTGGGGCCTCGGCTGGGAGTGCTGGTGCGACGGCATGGAGGTGTCGCAGTTCACCTATTTCCAGCAAGTCTGCGGCATCGAATGCGCCCCGGTGGCGGGCGAACTGACCTATGGCCTGGAACGCCTCGCCATGTATGTGCAGAATGTCGACAACGTCTACGACCTCAATTTCAACGGCCGCGAGGGCGAGGAAAAGGTCAGCTATGGCGACGTCTTCGTGCAGGCCGAACAGGAATATTCGCGCTACAATTTCGAGTTCGCCGACACGGCGATGCTGCTCAAGCATTTCGACGACGCCGAGGCGGAATGCCTGGCGCTCCTGAAGGCGGGGGCGCCGAGCGATCCGGGCACACTGCATCAATGCGTGCTGCCGGCCTACGACCAGTGCATCAAGGCATCTCACGTCTTCAATCTGCTCGACGCGCGTGGCGTCATTTCGGTCACCGAGCGCCAGAGCTATATTCTGCGCGTGCGCACCCTCGCCAAGGCCTGCGGCGAGGCGTTTTTGCTGACCGACGCGGGCGGGGCACTGGCCGCGGCCGCCTGACGGCTACCGAATCTCGACAATTCGCTCTCCGGCGTCCAGCGCCGCGACCAGTTCCGGCAAGGCGGCCTCGAAGACGTGGCGCAAGACCGGATTGCTTACGTTTCCCAATCTCACCCAAACGACTGGAACACCGGACTCCTCGTTGTTGGCCAGGCTGAGGAAATCAGCGTCCTTAGTGATCAGGACCGCTCTGGTATGGCACGCGTGATCCCAAATCAAGCGATCGTCGGAAGCGCCAAGGCCGATTCGATTGACATGATCGGCTTCGTGTCCAGCCTCCCGCAGGTAATCAGCCAAGCCGGGGGGCAACTGCGCATCCACCAGGAAACGCACGACTAGGCCGCTCGGATGACGCGGTGGTCGATCATTCCGGCGGCATAGCCCAGCGCCGCGCCGATATCCTTCTCCGAGAGATAGTCGAAATCTCTTAGAATATCCCCGCGTGCCGCTCCCGAGGCCAGCATTTCGAGGATATCGGTAACACGCACGCGCGTGCCGCGAATCGTCGGCCGCCCTCCGCAGATGGCGGGATCCGAGACAATGCGGCCGGCTCTGTCATCGTCGGCGCGGCGGAGTACGCCGGGTCGGATTTGTTCCAACTCGTCATGCAGAACATTGATCCGGTCTTCTTCCCGTCTTCGCTTTCCGTAGGCTGCGAGAAATGCCTCCAGAGCCACGGTCACCTCGCTCGCCAGTCGCGTGTCCGGTGGCACGACGGCGAACCATTGCCTGAGCATCTTTTCGGTTCGATCGCCGTCCGGTTCAGCGTCCGGATGACCTTTGACTGCGAGATAGTCCTCAGCCCTTTCGAATTGCCGGCGAAGAAACTTGCTGGGTGCGAAACGCCAGGTTTCGCCATCGCGCAGGGCGTACCAGGAGCGGGTGAAAGACACGCGGCGTAGGAGTTCCGGGCTCCGATCCAGCGCGTCACCGTAGCGGATGATCTGCGTTTGCGCTTGATCGAGGGAAACCACCGGTTTCGGCAAAGGCTTCGACATGTTTGCCATCCATTCAGGTAAAATAGATATGCACGTTAATACGCCATAATAATCTTTCGGTCCAACGCTGTATCCGTGTCACCGGATGCGACATCGCATTTGCTTTTCCACCGGACGGCTTATTTCCCCCCGTCATACGGAGAAGCTTTTCAATCACGAGAGGTCGCGATGCAGTGGCGCGGACGCAGGCAGTCGAGCAATATCGAGGACAGGCGGGGCTCGGGCGGCGGCTTCGGCCGGCGCGGTGGCGGGGGCTTGCGGCTGCCGATACGGGCCGGGGGCGGTGGCACCATCGGCCTGCTCATCGTGGCGGCGGTGCTGTGGCTTGGCTTCGGGATCAACCCATTGCAGCTTCTCGGCATGGCGGATGGCGGCGGCAGCAGCTATCAGACCAGCCAGCGCACCGGCCCGGGCGTCGCAGGCACCGCCGACACGACCGATGATTTCGTCGCGACCGTCCTTGCCGACACCGAGGATGTTTGGACCCAGCGCTTCCAGGAGGCGGGCGAAACCTATCCGGCGCCGACCCTCGTCTTGTTCACCGACCGGGTCGATTCGGCCTGCGGCATCGCCGGCGCGGCGACCGGGCCATTCTACTGCCCGTCCGATTCCAAGCTCTATATCGATCTCGGCTTCTTCGACCAACTGCGCAACCAGCTCGGCGCGCCGGGCGATTTCGCCCAAGCCTATGTTATCGCCCACGAGGTCGGCCACCACATCCAGAACCTCACCGGTGTCTTGCCGAAGTTCAACCAGGCGCGCTCGCGCATGAGCGAGTCGGACGCGAACGCCATGTCGGTGCGGGTGGAGTTGCAGGCCGATTGCTATGCCGGCATTTGGGCGAATGGCAGTCAGCAAGCCGGATATCTGGAGGCCGGCGATATCGACGAGGCGCTGAACGCCGCCCAGCAGATCGGCGACGACACGCTGCAAAAGCGCAGCCAGGGCACCGTGGTGCCGGACAGCTTCACCCATGGCACGTCGGCGCAGCGCCAGGAGTGGTTCCGGCGCGGCTTCGATAGCGGCGATTTCGGCGCCTGCGATACGCTGAGCGGTGCGATCTGAGGCGCGTCGGGCGTCGCAGTGATGGCGATGACCCGCCTCGAGGCGAAGGCGCATCGCGCGCGCCGCGCCATCGCCGCGCAGACAACCGCGCTGGAGGAGCACCTCTGGCGCGGTATCCGCGCGATCCCGGGTGAGGGCGGCCATTTCCATCGGCAGGTGGTGATCGGCCCTTACCTCGCCGACTTCGTCTCCCATCGCCTGCGCCTCATCATCGAGGTCGACGGCGCCCAGCATGCGCGCGCCGACCGGCAGGCTAGGGACGCCGCGCGTGACCGCTGGCTCGGCGAGTGCGGCTATCTGGTCGTGCGCTTCGCTAATAATACGGTCCGCGCCGATTCCGCCGCGGTGCTCGAATCCATCCGTGCCGTGGTCGACGAGCGGCGGCATTTGCCACCCGGGGAGGAACCGGCCAAGCCGAAAGTTCTCGGCAAGAAGCGCCCGCGGCCGAAACCCGGAACGTCCTGACGTGGATCGTCGAGGATCGGGCAGGATCCTTGTTCGACCCTCCCCCATTGGGGCGATCCGACCGCCGGTTGATCGGCGGCCGGAACTGGGTTTCGATCGCATCAGTGAGAACGCTGTCGGGGAGGGACGCGTGCCAGCCATCGGTCGCTCGGTGATGATCGTCGGCAGCCCCGGCGCCGGCAAGTCGACGCTGGCACGCCAGCCAGGCCAAGGACCGGCAACGCGAGGACTGGCTCGGCTCGCAAGGCTACCGGGTGCTGCGCTTCTGGAACGACGAGGTCCGGCTTGAACGGGATGCCGTCCTTGACACGATCTTTGCCGTGGTCGAAGAGCGTCGCCAAATGCGGGACGATCGATGATCATGCTCCCAACCTCCCCTTGGTGGGGAGGTCGCCGCCCCCGGGTCTTGCCTTCGGCAAGCCCGAGGACAGACGCCACGGCGGGTGGAGGGCTCTCGACTGTTCATTCCATCCCACCCCGGCGCTGACGCGCCGACCCTCCCCATCGAGGGGAGGGTGGAGAAATGCCGAGCCATGCCCGACCTTCTGCTTGAACTGCGCTCC
Source organism: Aurantimonas sp. E1-2-R+4 (assembly GCF_036549515.1). Classification (NCBI taxonomy): domain Bacteria; kingdom Pseudomonadati; phylum Pseudomonadota; class Alphaproteobacteria; order Hyphomicrobiales; family Aurantimonadaceae; genus Aurantimonas; species Aurantimonas sp. E1-2-R+4. The sequence goes on from NZ_JAZHLK010000007.1 coordinate 42,871, forward strand.
GAAGAGATTCTCGCCCGCCCGCGCTCCCGCAGCGCCATCGGCGCGAGGAAGCGCAACCAGGCGAATGGCATGCGGGCGGAGAGACACTGATGCCCGACCTTCTGCTTGAACTGCGCTCCGAAGAGATTCCCGCCCGCCCGCGCTCCCGCAGCGCCATCGGCGCGAGGAAGCACAACCAGGCGAATGGCATGCGGGCGGAGAGACACTGATGCCCGACCTTCTGCTTGAACTGCGCTCCGAAGAGATTCCCGCCCGCATGCAGCGCAAGGCGGCGGGCGATCTGAAAAAGCTGGTCGCCGATGCGCTGGTCGACGCCGGGCTGACCTATGAGGGCGCGCGGGAATATTGGACGCCGCGGCGCCTGACCCTTGACATTCGCGGCGTCGACGCCCGCTCGAAGGACGTTGCCGAGGAGCGCAAGGGACCGCGCACCGACGCGCCGCCAAAGGCCATCGAAGGGTTTCTGCGCGGCGCGGGGCTCGCCTCAATCGACGATGCGGAAATCCGCTCGGACCCGAAGAAGGGCGATTTCTACGTCGCGACGATCAAAAAGCCGGGTCGGCCGGCCGAGGGGATCATCGCCGACGCGATGCCGGGCATCATCAAGGGCTTTCCCTGGCCGAAATCCATGCGCTGGGGCGCCGCCTCGCGCGAGCCGGGTTCCTTGCGCTGGGTGCGGCCGCTGCAATCGATCCTGTGCACCTTCGGTCCGGAGACCGAGGAGCCGGTGGTGGTCGATTTTTCCGTCGACGGCATCAAGGCCGGCAACACGACGCGGGGCCACCGGTTTCATGCGCCGGAGGAATTCTCCGTCCGCCGCTTCGACGATTACGCGGCGAAGCTGGAAAAGGCCTTCGTCGTGCTCGACGCCGAGCGGCGCAGGGAGATGATCCGCCACGACGCGGAAAACCTCGCCTTCGCCAAGGGCCTCGAAGTGGTGCCGGATGACGGGCTGCTGGACGAGGTGTCGGGGCTGGTCGAATGGCCGGTGACGCTGATGGGTGAGTTCGAGCCGGAATTTCTCGAGATTCCGCCGGAAATCATCCGCTCGACCATCAAGGCCAACCAGAAGTGCTTTGTCACGCGTGCCCCCTCCGACGTGGCAGAAAAGCGCGCCATTCCTCTCCCCGGCGGGGAGAGGGTGGCTGCGAAGCAGCCGGGTGAGGGGGCGTCTCTCTCCAACCATTTCGTCCTCGTTTCCAATATCGAGGCGAGCGACGGTGGCGCGGCGATCGCGAGCGGCAATGGCAAGGTGGTGCGGGCGCGGCTGTCGGATGCTCTGTATTTCTGGCAGACCGACCAGGCCGATTTGCCCGACCTGAAGAGCCTGGCGGCGTCGGCGGAAAAATTCGACCTCGATCTGACAAAGCCGCTCGACCAGCGCATGGCCAAGCTCGACGCGCTGGGCGTGACCTTCCACGCCAAGCTGGGCACGCAGGGCGAGCGGGTCGCCCGCATCGCGACACTGGCCGAGGAAATCGCGCGGACGGCCTATCCCGAGGGGGCGACGCTCGGCGGCGAGGCGGTTTCGGCCGACGAACTGGCGGCGCTGGCGAAACGCGCGGCGGTGCTGGCCAAGGCCGACCTCACCACCGAGGCGGTCGGCGAGTTTCCCGAGTTGCAGGGGCTGATGGGCCGTTACTATGCCGCGCTGCAGGGCGAGCATCCGTCGGTGCAGGCGGCGATCGAGGAGCATTACAAGCCGTTGGGGCCGACGGACAGCGTGCCGAGCGACCCGGTGGCGATCTGCGTGGCGCTGGCCGACAAGCTCGACATGCTGGTCGGCTTCTGGGCGATCGACGAAAAGCCGACAGGTTCGAAGGACCCTTATGCGCTGAGACGGGCGGCGCTGGGGATGATCCGGTTGTTGTCCGAATTCACCGTGAGATTGTCGCCCGTGATTTTCGAATCTTATGTCAATATTCTTGTAAGCCAGCAGCGCGGGCGGAATGTTATTTATTACAGGATCCGCTCTTCTAAGCCAGATTGGCTGAATTATGCGACAATAACTGCCCTGAAAACGCCTGATTTTCTGGAAGATTTTCCAAAAAATGAACTCGATACTAACGAGCCCTTTATCGTAGTCATCGAGGAGAAGGCTGCGGATAGCAAGTGGTTCGTGCAGTTGTCGGGGGGACGTACTCCGAAAGCAGCAGTGAATGAGTATCCTTCAGCCAATGCGCTACTCGATGACCTCCTCGCCTTCTTCCACGACCGTCTGAAGGTGCAACTTCGCGACTCCGGCGCGCGGCACGATCTTGTCGATGCCGTGCTGTCGGGCGGCGAGGGTTCCGCGCCGAACGACGACATCCTCGATATTACCCGCCGCGTCGAGGCGCTGGGTACATTCCTCGACTCAGAGGACGGTCAGAACCTCCTCGCCGGCACCCGCCGCGCGGCGAACATTCTCGCCGCCGAGGAGAAGAAGGGCACCCGCATCGCCGAAACCGTCGATCTCGCTCTGTTGACCGAGCACGAGGAAAAGGTATTGGCCGGCGCCGTCGACCGGGCCGAGATCGAGCTGGAAGAGGCGCTGGCGGTCGAGAATTACGAACACGCCATGGCCGGGCTCGCGAACTTGCGCATTCCCGTCGACGCGTTTTTCGACAAGGTGCTGGTCAACGCCGAGGACGAAGCCGTGCGAGCCAACCGGCTGGCGCTGCTCGCCCGCATCCGCGCGGCGACGCGAAAGGTCGCCGATTTCGGTAAGATCGCCGGCTGAGCTGGCAAGGCGCCACATTCGGCGCTTCATTCAACCCGAACGCCTTTACCGGGGCAGGCGACGCGATCACATCCCCGTGTTTCGAGGCTCGATGGAGTGGGCAGCGTTAACCAAAAATTAACTCAAAGTTGAGGGTTTCCGGGACTTTGTGGTAAAATCGTCAGGTCTTGCCTTTACTGTGGCTTCCTGAACGCCTGACTGAAACATTTCGTGATCGGCTTTGCCCGGAACCCGCCAGATTTGAAGGGGATAGCTGCGCTCAGCCGCTTGGGACGGATTTGAACCTTCGGGTTCAGGGGGCCGTCCCGAAACCAGACTTCGAGCGACTTCGAGGGGAAACCAGCGAATGATGAAGCTCAGCGCCGTTACGACGGCTGCCGTGAAATTTGCCTGCGCCATCGTCGCGGGCACGCTGTTGATCAGCAGTTCGGCTCATGCCGAATGGAAAGCTCCGTGGAAATCGGACGACAAGGCGCTTGTGATCGATGCCTACGAGTTCAACCCGATCAACTGGCAGGAACTGACCTCGGACAAGCGCATCGCCGGCTTTATCAACAAGGCCTCTGATGGCCTGCCGCCAGCGTGGAGCTGCGGCAAGAGCGACGACGACGCCTACAAGCTGTGCAAGAACCGCTGGTGGAAATATTCGGTCACCAAGGAACTCTATATGACCCGCCGCGAGATGGCGAAGATGAAGGGACTCCTCTGGGGCGCCTATCATCTCGGCCGTCCCGGCAATCCGCGCGAGCAGGCCGACCATTTTGTCGATTTCGCCGAGCCGGCCGAGGACGATCTGATCGCGCTCGACATCGAGGACAATTCCGAGGAGTGGATGAGCCTCGCCGATGCCGAGATCTTCGCTGACCAGATCAAGATCCGCACGGGTCGCTATCCCGTGCTCTACACCAACGGCTCGACCGCCAAGGCGATCTCCGCCCAGCGGGCGCAATATCCGCTGCTGTCGCGTCTGCCGCTCTGGTATGCGCGCTACCGGGACGACATTACCGGCAAGTTTCCCGAGGAAACCTGGCCGAGCTATGCCCTGTGGCAGTTCTCCTCGATGCACAATTGCGACAGCCGCAGCTGCCCGTACCGGGTGAAGGGCGCCAAGACCGACATCGATGTCAATGTTTCGACGATGGACGTCGCCGGCCTCAAGGCCGCCTGGCCGTTCAACGAGTTGATCGAGCGGGCGCCGGACGCCGACGATCCGGCGATGATGATCGCCTCGCTGGACGAGACGACCAAGGCGGAGGTGGCCAAGGTTGCTGTCGCGACGGAAGCCGACGCGACGACCCCGCCCAAGCCTGGTGCCAAGCCGACGACGAGCCCGCTGGTCGCCGCCTATGGCCCCGCTGAGCAGCACGCGCGGCTGGACCCGCTGAAACTCCTGACCAATGCCGCCCGTGGCGCAACGAAGGCTGACAAGCCGGCGCTTGTGGCAGACGCCGTCGCCCCGGCCGAGGAGCCGTCGGGTGAAGCCGTCCGCGAGTTCCAGACCCATCTCGCCGCGCTGCAAGAGGCGGTTGCCTACGCCGCCAACGAAGTCGACCGGCTGTTCATCGGCCGCGCGGAAGCGGCGACGCGCCGGGAAGAGGCACGGCCGATCAAAGGCGGCGACGAAAGTGCCGCATTGGATTCGCGGCAGCGCTCGCGTTTTGCCGAAATCGTCAAAGCGGCGGAAGCGGCCAAGAAGGCCGGTGCCCTGCCGATGCCGGCGCGAATTCTGTCGCAGCTGGGCGCCGAGGGCGGCGACCGCGGGTCGCGCGTCGCTCTACCCGGTGCTGGGCAACGCTTTGCCGGGCTCGACATGCCGGCCCGCCGCATCGACGCGGCGTTCGAAGCGACGCGCTGATCCCGCGCTCTTCGCTTTTTTAGGCGTTCAGCAAAATTTTATCGGATCAACGTGGAACCAAAGCTCAAGACAACCGTTTCAGACCCGAACAATTACGCCAACATGCTAGAGTACGGGTGCTTCAAATGAATAAAACAATTGGCTGGGTCGTCGGTATCATCGTCCTTTTGATCGTGGTCTGGTTCGCCTTCACGATGATCAATGTGGATGTGACCGAGGAAGGCGCGTTGCCGGAAGTTAGCGTCGAAGGCGGTCAGCTGCCCAAGGCAGATGTCACGACGGGCGATATCGACGTCGGCACGGAAGAAAAGACGATCGAGGTTCCGACGATCGACGTCCAGCCGGCTCCGGAGACCGACAAGCCCGCCAACTAAGTTCTGGCGAGCCGCCTGCGGTTCCAGTAAGAACCCTAAAAGGCAGTGGCGAAAGCCACTGCCTTTTTTTATTTTCGGGCTGCTCCACATTTGGGGCCGCATGAGGTCTCGTTTGGAAGCCGGCCATGACGTCTGAACGCGCTGCCCCCGATGTCGCTTCGGTCTGTTTGGGCGAAGCTCGTGCCGGTGCGATCGAGACGACCTGCCTTCCGGCCGAAAGCGACGACGCTGTCGAGCGCACGGTCGCCTGCCTTCGCGGCGGCGGCCTTGTGGGCCTGCCGACCGAGACGGTCTATGGGCTCGCGGGCGACGCCACCAATGGCGAGGCCGTCGCACGGATATTCGAGGCCAAAGGCCGTCCCCGCTTCAACCCGCTCATCTGTCACGTCAGCGACCGCGACATGGCGGCACGCCTGGCCGTCTTCGACGACATGGCGCGGGCGCTGGCGGAGCGGTTCTGGCCCGGGCCGCTGACGATCGTCCTGCCGCAGGCGGGGGGAACGCCGGTTCATCCGCTGACGACCGGCGGCCTTGCCACCATCGCGCTGCGTCAGCCGAAGGGAATCGCCGGCGACATCATTGCGCGCCTCGGCCGTCCGCTCGCCGCGCCGAGCGCCAATCCCTCCGGGCGGGTCAGCGCCACCAGCGCGGGCCAGGTGATGCGTGGCCTCGGCGGCCGGATCGAAATGATCCTCGACGCGGGTCCGTCGGAGCTCGGCCTGGAATCGACCATCGTCAAGCTGGAGCGGGGCCGCCTGGTGCTCCTGCGCGCCGGCCTTGTCGGTCGAGAGGCCTTACACGAAGCGACCGGGCTCGCCGTCGTCGCGCCGGATGCGGGTTCGGGCATCGAGGCGCCCGGCCAGCTTCGATCCCATTACGCGCCGCACGGCTCGGTCCGGCTCGACGTGACTCAGGTGGAGCCGGGGGACTATCTGATTGCCTTTGGTGATGCGCCTGTGCCCGGCGCGGATGGGGCGGCCGAGATCGTCAATCTCAGCCCGTCCGGCGATCTGCGCGAGGCGGCGGCGAATCTGTTCGCGGCGCTGGCCCGCTTCGACCGGCCGGAGATCGCGCGCATCGCCGTGGCGCCGATCCCGCAAGAGGGGCTGGGCGAGGCGATCAACGACCGGCTTCGCCGCGCCGCCGCGCCGCGGGACTGACGCCGCGAACGACAGCCGGCTCGACGGATCGTCGCCGGCCTTCTATGTCTCGATCTTATGCAAGAGACCGATCCGAAAATCCCTGCCGTCCTCCTGGCCCGCTTCGCGGCCATCGTCGGTTCCGCCAACGCGCTGCGGGATGCCGACATGATGGAGGCCTACTTCAACGAGCCGCGCGACCTGTTTCATGGCCGCGCGGGATTGGTGCTGCGGCCAGGCAATGTCGAGGAGGTTGCCGCGATCATGCGCCTCGCCAGCGAGACGCGGACGCCGATCGTGCCCCAGGGCGGCAATACCGGCCTTGTCGGCGGTCAATCACCCCGCTCGCAATCCGAGGTTCTGGTCAGCCTGTCGCGGCTCGATCGTATCCGCGATGTCGACCCGATCGGCCGCACGGCGACCGTCGAGGCGGGCGTCGTCCTGAAGCGAATCCAGGAGGCCGCGGACGAGGCGGACCTGTTGTTTCCGCTGTCGCTCGGCTCGGAAGGCTCCTGCCAGATCGGTGGCAATCTCGCCTCGAATGCCGGCGGAACCGGCGTTCTGGCCTATGGCAACGCCCGCGAGCTCTGCCTCGGCATCGAGGCGGTGCTGCCGTCGGGCGAGGTTCTGCACGGGCTGCGACGCCTGAAGAAGGACAACCGCGGCTACGATCTTCGCAATTTGCTGATCGGGTCGGAGGGGACGCTGGGGATCATTACCGCCGCCGTGCTCAAGCTGTTCCCCAAGCCCGCCGGCCGCGAAGTCGCCTATGTCGGGCTGGCGTCGCCTGAAGCCGCCCTGACGCTGCTGCAATTGGCGGAGCGACGGGCGGGAGCGCAGCTCACCGCCTTCGAATTGATTCCGCGCCTCGGCATGGAGTTCACGCTCCGCCATACGATCGGTTCCCGCGACCCGCTGGAGGCGCCGCATCCCTGGTACATTCTCATGGAGATCTCCTCCGGCCGCTCGCAGGGCGACGCGCGCGAGACATTGGAGGGAATCCTAGAGGCCGGATTCGAGAGCCATGTCGTCGCCGATGCAGCGATCGCCAAATCGCTCGCCGAAGCGAACAGCTTCTGGATCATGCGCGAGGAGTTGAGTTGGGCGCAGCGGCCCGAGGGCGGATCCATCAAGCATGATGTGTCCGTGCCGGTCGCCCTTATCCCGGAATTTCTTCAGGCCGCCGACAAGGCGGTGCTCGAGGCGATACCGCAGGCGCGGATCGTGGCGTTCGGCCATCTCGGTGACGGCAATATCCATTACAACATCTCGCAGCCCGTCGGGGCCGACAAGGACGCCTTTCTGGACCGCTGGCACGAGATCAGCGATCTCGTCCACGGCATCGTCCGCACCCTGGACGGCAGCTTTTCCGCCGAGCACGGCATCGGCCAGCTGAAGCGCGACGAGCTCGCCCGGACCAAAGAGGGCGTCGAGATCGATCTGATGCGGCGGCTGAAGGCGGTGTTTGATCCTGACAACATCTTAAATCCTGGCAAGCTCGTTTAGACTTGATTCAAGTTTTCGACTTGCTAACCGTCTTTTCCGTCATGAAGACTTAACCGACTTTCTTAGCGCGACTTCAAGGCGGCGCCCCTACTGTCATCTTTATCGAAGGCCGGGATTACATCGGCCCGAACGAGAGACCGAAACATCGGCTCTCAGGAGAGGCAGAAGGCGTCATTTCATGAGCATTGCTCCGAACCCACTCGCGACCAAGCCCGAATGGGCGAACGTCCCGGTCCGCCTTGACCCGGCTGCTTGCGATCGTCGCCAGACGATCGAAATGGTCGAGGACGGGGAATTGATCACCTACAAGGTCGACCGCCGCGGGGCCGTCGTCCATCGGCGTCTGGAGAAATCCGGACTGCCGGTTTCGATCGCGCTGCCGCCACGCGCCTTCCGGGGTGTCGCGGCCCGCGCCATGGAAGACGGCAACGGCGAGGTGACGGTGACGCTTGAGCTGCATCACAGCGATCCGCGCTGCACGGTGCCGCTCTTGGTTGCCAGCGATCTCTACGACGTCGCCGCAGACTGGCGGGGATGGGCGGAACTGTTCAACCTGCCGATGCTGATGATCGAGGCGGATGGCGCGTTGCGCACGCTTGAAGAGACACTGGGGCACATCCGGGCTGCCGCGCCGGCGCCGCGTCGCCGGTCGCCCAACCGCCAGCGCCGGCCGCGCTTCCTGGCGCGTCGCAAGCCCGGTGGGCTCGGGATGCGCATGGTGGTTGCCGGAGAGGAAATCATCGCCCGTCAGTAGCGCCGGGCGGTGGAGTCAGACCGCCGCCAGCGGGAAGGACAGCGCCCACAGGGACGAGAAGATCAAGCCGAAGAAGATGATCCAGCCGAACACCGTGTTCGACTTGAAAAGCCTCAGGCACTGGTCCGCATCCTCGATGTCGAGGGTGCGGATCTGCCAGATCATCTGGAAGGCGCCGGCGGCAAGGCCGGCATAGGCGGGCCATTCGGGTCCGCCCCCCGTGCCATAGCCGGTCAGCACGAAGGCGCCCGCGAACAGGGCGATTGCGCCGAGATACAGAATTGTCAGCGCCAGTCTGGTTCGCTCGCCGAACAGCCGGGCCGTGGAACGGACGCCAACCAGCGCGTCGTCTTCCTTGTCCTGATGCGCATAGATGGTGTCGTAGCCGACGGTCCAGAGAATGCTGCCGGCGTAAAGCAGGCCGGCAGCGAGCGACAGCGTGCCCCAATATGCCGCCCATCCCATCAGCGCGCCCCAGGAAAAGGCGAGGCCGAGCCCCAGCTGCGGCCAGTCGGTGAAGCGCTTCAGGAATGGATAGATCGCCACCACGCCGAGCGAGGCGACCCCGAGCAGGACCGCGAACAGGTTGAACTGGATCAGTACCAGGAACCCGACCAGCGCCTGGACGACGAGAAACAACTTCGCCTGGAGGCGCGAAACCCGGCCGGAAGGCAGCGGCCGCGACCGGGTGCGTGCGACGAGCGTATCGATCTTCTCGTCGACGAGGTCGTTATAGGTACACCCCGCGCCGCGCATGGCGATCGCACCGATGAGGAAGAGCAACAGTTGCCAAAGGCTGGGAAGGCCGGTGTGAACGGCCCCCGTCTGCACCGCCTGCGGTGCCAGCGCCGCCGCCCACCAGCACGGCCACAGCAGCAATTGCCAGCCGATCGGGCGGTCCCATCGCGCCAACTGCGCATAGGGCCAGAGGCCGCGCGGCAACGTGCGGTAGACCCAATTGTTGGACGGTGCATCCGCCACGCGGTCGATTTGGTCCGCGAGGCTTCCTTTCAGATTCGACATGGCACCGAGATTGATGGCCGAAAGGCCGCAGTCAAGGGTTTTCCGCTTTATCAACGCTTAAGATTTGCCGCGCCGAACTTGACCGCGGCCGTTGCGCCCCCGTAATCGGCAGCGGTCGGCCGGCCTGGGCGGCAGAAATGCGCTGACAGGGGCGAAGCCATGACGATCAACGTTCTTCTCATCGGCGGCGGTGGCCGCGAACACGCGATTGCCTGGAAACTCGCGCAATCGCCCGATCTTGGGCGCCTCTACGCCGCGCCGGGCAATCCCGGCATCGCCGAGCACGCCGAGACCGTCGAACTCGACATCTTGGATCAAGCGGCCGTCGTGGCGTTCTGTCGCTCCAATGCGATCGGCCTTGTAATCGTCGGTCCCGAAGTGCCGCTCGTCGCCGGCCTCGGCGATAGCCTTGCCGCCGCCGGTATTCCGGTGTTCGGCCCCTCCGCCGCCGCGGCGCGGCTCGAGGGCTCGAAGGGCTTCACCAAGGATCTGTGCACCCTCCACGACATTCCGACGGCGCGCTACCGTCGCTTCGACGACGTGGCCGCCGCGCGCGACTATGTCCGCGACGGCGGTCTGCCGATCGTGATCAAGGCGGACGGGCTTGCCGCCGGCAAGGGCGTCACGGTCGCCGAAACGCGTCAGGACGCGCTTGCGGCCATCGACGCCTGCTTCGAGGGCGATTTCGGCGGGCCGGGCGCGGAGGTCGTCATCGAGGAGTTCCTCGAGGGCGAGGAGGCGAGCCTGTTTTGCATCTGCGATGGCGAGCGGGCGCTGTTCTTCGGCACGGCGCAGGATCACAAGCGCGCCTTCGACCGTGACCGCGGCCCGAACACAGGCGGCATGGGCGCCTATTCGCCGGCGCTGCCGATGAACGATGCGATGGTGCGCCGGGCGATGCGCGAGATCGTCGAGCCGACGCTCGCCGGGATGAAGGCGGCCGGAGCCCCGTTCCAGGGCATTCTATATGCCGGGCTGATGCTGACGGAGTCCGGTCCCAAGCTGATCGAATACAATGTTCGCTTCGGCGATCCGGAATGCCAGGTGCTGATGATGCGGCTGGAAAGCGATCTGCTGCCGATTCTTCTCGCCGCCGCCAAGGGCGACGTCTCGGCCGTCGTGCCGCAATGGTCGGAAGAGCGGGCCCTGACCGTGGTCATGGCTTCGGAGGGCTATCCGGGCGCCCATGCCAAGGGCACCGCGATCCGCCATTTGCCGGCGGCGAGTGCAACGACACGTATCTTCCAGGCCGGGACACAACGCGATGGCGACCAACTGCTCGCTGTCGGCGGACGTGTCCTCAACGTCACCGCCACCGGTGCCAGCGTGAAGGAAGCCGCGCGCCGCGCCTATGAGGTCGTCGAAGCCGTCGAATGGGGCGAGGGATTCTGGCGTTCAGACATCGGCCACCGCGCGATCATGACCGAAAGCGTCTGAAGTCTCCGATCGGCCGGGTATTTAGCGTTCGGGGCCCCTCCCGACCGTATCGGCTACGTTGACCTTTACGTAAAATGTGGGAAATGTCTTGGCCCGTGGGTGGGAAACCATCCACGGGGCCATACATTCCTCGTTAACAATGCGGCGAACCCCGGAGCGAAGCCATGTCATTTCGTCAGGAAAAGCTGACACGGCCGATCTATCGATGGGCCAAGGGCGTCATGCCGCCGATCTCGGAAACCGAGCGGGAGGCGATCGACGCCGGCACGGTTTGGTGGGACGGCGAACTCTTCACAGGCGATCCCGACTGGAACAAGTTGCTCGCTATGCCCCCGGCGCGGCTGTCGCCGGACGAACAGGCGTTTCTCGACGGTCCAGTCAACGAACTCTGCGCGATGATCGATGAGTGGAAGCTGGTCTGGGAAGATCGCGATCTGCCGCCCGAGGTCTGGGACTTCCTGCGCAAGAAGAAATTCTTCGGCATGATCATCCCGAAGGAATACGGCGGCCTGGGCTTTTCCAATACCGCGCATTCGGAGGTGGTGCGTAAGGTCTCCTCCTGTTCGGTCGTCGCCGGCGTCACCGTGATGGTGCCGAATTCGCTCGGACCGGGCGAATTGATGCTGCATTTCGGCACGCAGGCGCAGCGCGATTACTGGCTGCCGCGTCTCGCCGACGGGCGCGAGATTCCGTGCTTCGGCCTGACCTCGCAGGAAGCCGGCTCCGACGCGGCGGCGATGCTCGACACCGGCATGGTCGAATATGGCGAGCATGATGGCGAGCGCGTTCTCGGCATCCGGCTGAATTTCCACAAGCGCTACATCACCCTCGGCCCGGTCGCGACGGTGATGGGCCTCGCCTTCAAGATGTTCGATCCGCAGAACCATCTCGGCAAGGGCGAGGATCTCGGCATCACGGTGGCGCTGCTGCCGACTGCGACCAAGGGCGTCCGGCACGGCGACCGGCATGTCCCGCTGCTGACCTATTTCCAGAACGGCCCGCTCTACGGCGACGACGTGTTCATTCCGCTCGACTGGATTCTCGGCGGGCCAGACCAGATCGGCCAGGGCTGGACGATGCTGATGACGGCGCTTGCCGCCGGCCGTGGCATTTCGCTGCCCTCGCAATCCTCCGCCGCGGCCGCCATCTGCGCGCGTACCACTGGGGCCTATGCGCGGGTTCGCACCCAGTTCAACGTGCCGATCGGCATGTTCGAGGGCATCCAACAGCCGCTCGCCGACATCGCCGCCAATGCGTATCTCATCGACGCCGCCCGCCGGCTGACCGTTGCCGCGCTGGATGAAGGCCATAAGCCGTCGGTGGTGTCGGCGATCATGAAGGCGCACGCGACCTATCGCATGCGCGAGTCGATCGAGCGGGCCATGGACATTCATGGCGGCAAGGCGATCATCGACGGCCCGAAGAACTATCTCGCCTCTCAGTACCGGTCGGTGCCGATCGGCATCACGGTCGAAGGCGCCAACATCCTCACCCGCAATCTGATGATCTTCGGCCAGGGGGCGATCCGCGCCCATCCCTACATGCTGAAGGAACTGCTGGCCCTGTCCGACGAGGACGAGGAGAAGGGGCTGGACGACTTCGACAAACATTTCTGGGCGCATGTCGGCCATTCGGCCAAGAACGCCCTGCGCTGCTTCGTGCGCGGCTGGACCGGCGGTCTGGCCGCCCCGGCGCCGAAGAATGCGGCTTTCACCAGCCATTGGCGGCAATTGTCGCGCTATGCCTCGGCGTTCGCGCTTCTGTCCGACCTGTCGCTGTTGACCCTGGGCGGCGCGCTGAAACGCAAGGAAATGCTGTCGGCGCGGCTCGGCGACATTCTCTCCGAACTCTATCTGCTCGGCGCCGTCCTGAAGCGTTTCGAGACGGAGGGGCGGCCGGAGGCCGACAAGCCGCTGGTCGAGTACATCATGGAGAAGGGCTACAATCGCATGGCTCTTGCCTTCAACGGCGTCCTCGACAATCTGCCGGCGCGTTGGGCGGCGATCCTGACCCGGGCGATCGCCTTTCCGCTGGGCGTGCCCTATCACGAGCCGTCGGACGAATTGACCAGCGAGGTCGCGGCGATTCTGATGCGTCCGTCCTCGCAGCGCGACCGGCTGACGCCGGACCTCTATCTCGGCGAGGGACACGCCCAGCATCCGATCAAGGATCTGGAACTCGCCTTCGAACTGGTGAGCGAGGCCGCGCCGATCGAGAAGAAGCTGCGCGAGGCCAACATCCGCGATCCCGAGGAAGCGAGGGAGGCTGGCGTGATCTCCAATGCGGAGTTCGTGCGGCTGGCGGAGGCCAAGGAGGCGGTGGACAAGGTCATCGCGGTGGACGCTTTCCCGATGGCGGAGGTCTCTCCGATCGCATCCCAACATGATCGTCCGGCCAAAAATGGCGGCAAGGGCGAACAGCGAGAGGCAGCGGAATAATGGCGAAAGCGGTCTATCTGGTCGACGGCGCCCGCACCCCGTTCATTAAGGCACGCGGCAAGCCGGGTCCGTTCTCGCCCGTCGACCTCGCGGTCCAGTGCGGCCGGCCGCTGTTGATGCGGCAGAGCTTTGCAGCGGATGCGATCGATCTGGTTATCCTCGGCTGCGTCAATGTCGTCGCGGACGAGATGAACCCGGCGCGCGTCGCGGCCTTGCGTCTGGGCCTGAAGGACGAGATTCCGGCCTTCACGGTCCAGATCAATTGCGGCTCCGGCATGCAGTCGATCGACACGGCGTTTCGCTATATCGAGCGCGGTACGGCCGACATCGTGCTGGCCGGCGGGGCCGAGGCGCTAAGCCATTCGCCGCTCGTCCTCAGGCGCGGCGCCGTCGACTGGTTCGCGGCGCTCAACGGCGCCCGCTCCACGACCGACCGGCTGAAGGCCTTCACCGGTTTGCGGCCGGAGTTCCTCAAGCCGGTCATCGGGCTGGAGCGCGGTCTCACCGACCCGATCACCAATCTCAATATGGGCCAAACCGCCGAAGTGCTGGCCCATCTCTTCGACGTGTCCCGGCGTGAGGCGGACGCCTATGCGGCCGAAAGCCATAACCGGCTGGCCAACGCGACGAAGCAGGGCTGGCTGCGGGACGAGATGCTGCCGGCCTTCTCCCGCGACGGCGAGGTCTTCGATCACGATGACGGGGTGCGGCCGGACTCCTCCGCCGCGTCCCTCGCCAAGCTGAAGCCGGTCTTCGAACGGCCTTACGGCAAGGTGACGGCCGGCAATTCCTCGCAGATCACCGACGGCGCCTCGTGGGTCGTGCTGGCGTCGGAGGAGGCCGTCACGCGTCATGGCATGACGCCGCTGGCGCGCATCGTCGATTCAGAATGGGGCGGGCTCGACCCGTCGATCATGGGTCTTGGCCCAGTGGTGTCGACGGCGCCGATCCTGAAGCGCCAGAACATGACGGTGGCCGACGTGGATCTGTGGGAGTTGAACGAGGCCTTCGCGACCCAGGTGCTGGCCTGCCTCGCGGCGTTCGACGATCCGAGCCTGGTCGATCCGGTGCTCGGCCTGGAAGGTCGCGGCGGTCGGATCGATCACGCCAACATCAATGTCGACGGCGGCGCCATCTCGCTCGGTCATCCGGTCGGCACCAGCGGCAATCGCATCACCTTGCATCTGGCCAACGCCATGCGGCGGCTCGGCCGCAAGCGCGGCATCGCGACCGAATGTATCGGCGGCGGGCTCGGCGGCGCGATGCTGCTGGAAGCCGCCTGAGCGCGCGACGAGACACCATGCCGGCGCGGGACTTCGCGCCGGCTGTTCGCCCGAAACCCCATTCGGCGCCGCGAGGTCCCAAACTCTTCGCGGCGCGTTCCGACAAGAAGACGAGATCAGAACCATGGGCAGAATGCTGAACGCACTTTCCGATCGCGCCCTCGAACTCGGGCCGGCGCGCGCGGTCGAGCAGCACGGTAACTGGCGGGCCGCCACGGACGAGAACTACGTCTACTGGCTGGTGCTCGACCGTCCGGGCAAGGCGGTCAACACCATCGACCGGAGCGTTATCGAGGAGCTGTCGCAGCACGTCGACAGGATTATCGATCAGAAGCCCTCGGCCGTGGTGATCCGTTCGGCGAAGCCTTCCGGCTTTGCCGCCGGTGCCGACATCCAGCAATTCGCCGGCGCTTCGACCGGCGAGATCCGCGGCATGTTGAAGGAGGCGCATCTGGTCCTCGACCGTCTGGCCAAGGTCCAGGCGAAGACGATCGCGGTGATCAACGGTCATTGCCTCGGCGCCGGGCTCGAATTGGCACTGGCCTGCGACCTTCGGATTGCGGTCTCCGACGCCAGCCTGGGCTTTCCGGAAGTAATGCTCGGCCTGCATTCTGGCCTAGGCGGCACCTATCGTTCGACAGCGATCGCCGACCCGCTGGAAGCGATGACAATGATGCTGACCGGCAAATCGGTCACCGCGAAGAAGGCCAAGGCGATTGGCCTCGTCGACGCGGTGGTCGAGGAGCGGCATGTCGGGGCGGCCGTGCAGGCCGCGCTCTATAACGAGCTCAAGACGGCTGGAGGCGGCTTCAAGACCCAGGCCTTCTCGCTCCGCCCGGCCCGCGCGCTGGCGGCGAGCCAGATGCGCAAGAAGACGGCGGAGAAGGCCGCCAAGACGCATTATCCGGCGCCGCACCGGCTGATCGACCTGTGGGAAGCCCATGGCGGCAGTGCCAAGGCGATGCAGGATGCGGAGATCGACAGCTTCGCCGAACTGATCGAGACCGACACCGCCCAGAACCTCGTCCGGGTGTTCTTCCTGCGCGAGACGATGCGCGGGCTGAAGCAGGGCGAATCGGCGATCAAGAACGTCCATGTCATCGGCGCCGGCGCCATGGGCGGCGACATCGCCGCCTGGGCGGCGCGCGAGGGCTTTCATGTGACGCTCAGCGATGTTGCGACGCAGCCCATCGGCAAGGCGATCCGCGCGGCGACGAAGATGCTGACCGCGACGCTCAAGGACCCGCTAAAGGTCCGCGACGCGCTGGACCGCTTGACGCCGGACCCGGCTGGCCTCGGAATTGCTCGCGCCGACCTCGTCATCGAGGCGGCGCCCGAAAAGCTGGAGTTGAAGCGAAAGATTTACGCCGACATCGAACCCAGGTTGAAAGAGGGCGCGTTGCTCGCGACCAATACCTCTGCGCTGCCGCTGGCGGACCTCGCCGAGGGGCTCGTCGATCCATCGCGCCTCGTCGGCTTGCATTTCTTCAACCCGGTCTCCCGGATGCAACTCATCGAGATCGTTAGCCACGACAAGATCAGTCCAGAGACCGCGCGCCGGGCCACCGCATTCGCCGTCGAATTGTCGCGCCTGCCGGCCCCCGTGGCCTCGGCGCCGGGCTTCCTCGTCAACCGCGCACTGACGCCGTACATGGCCGAGGCGTTGATCATGGTCGACGAGGGCATACCCAAGGAGCGGATCGATCGCGTTGCCGAGGATTTCGGCATGCCGATGGGGCCGGTGGAACTGGCCGATCAGGTTGGACTCGATATCGCTGTCGAGGTTTCCGCCTCGCTACGCGAACGGCTGGACAGCGACTTTCCGGAAACGCCGGACTGGCTGGAGAAGATGGTCGCGGACGGCACGCTCGGCCGCAAAACCGGCGGCGGACTCTACGAGTACGACTCCGACGGCAAGCCCAAGAAGCAGCCGGTCGACGCGCTGCCGGATTCGGCCAAGGGCGACCCGGATATTCTCGACCGGCTGATCCTGCCGATGCTGAACGCGGTCGTCGCGTGCCTGCGCGAGGGCGTCGTCGAGAGCGAGGATGTTGCCGACGGGGCGATGATCTTCGGCACCGGCTTCGCGCCGTTCCGGGGTGGGCCTATCCACTACGCCAAGAAGCGCGGCGTCGATGAGATCGTCGCCAAGCTGAACGCGCTGGCGGACAAACACGGCGCTCGTTTCAAGCCCGATGCGGGATGGGACCGCCTGAAGGAAAAATCCACCGCCGCTACAGGCTGACGCAGGGGCAATCCTGCGACCCGAGCCCGGTGCCGCCGAGCGTCACCCGGTCGCCGGACTTCAGGAAACGTGGCGGGTCGTAGGAAAGTCCGACGCCGCCGGGCGTTCCGGTCAGGATCACGTCGCCGGGCTCGAGCCGCATGAAGCGCGAGATGTAGGAGATGAGATACGGCACCTTGAAGATCATGTCCGCCGTATTGCCCGACTGCTGGCGCTCGCCATTGACGTCGAGCCAAAGGTCGATCTCATCGTAATCGGGCAATTGGTCGGGTGGGATCAGCCACGGGCCAAGCGGGGCGAAGGTGTCGTGCGACTTGCCCTTCGACCACTGGCCACCGCGCTGGAGCTGGAAGCTGCGCTCGGTGACGTCGTTGCAGAGCGTAAAGCCCGCGACGTGCTGCAGCGCGTCCTCAACGGTTACATATTTGGCCCGGCGGCCGATCACCACCGCCAGTTCCACCCCCCAGTCGACCCGGGTGGAAAGCTTGGGCAACTCGATCGAATCCGTGGGACCGCAGGCCGCCGTCGCGGCCTTCAGGAAAATCGTCGGCTCCGGATTGACCTTGAAGCCCGCGAGGCTGGCGCTGTCGTGATAGTTCGGGCCGACGCCGACGATCTTGCCGATCTTCTGGACCGGACGGCACAAGCGAACCCCTTCGGGCACGAGCGGCAGCGAAGCAGGGTCGAGACGCCCGCAGGCAACAAGTTCGTCGGGGTCCAGGGAGGCCCCGGATAACGATGAAACATGCTCGGAAAGGTCGCGAATGCGGTTGTCGTCGTCAATCAAGCCCGGCCGCTCGGAACCGCGGTGGCCAAAGCGTACAAACCGCATCAATTTCCTCCCCAATACTGTTACATGGAAATGGTCGAGACCAAGGTTCGGTTCCTTGCGTTGAGTTGACTTTTACGTAAGATGTGGATCGTTAGAATCGCTCGTTCTGCGGTGATTTCCGGCTCCGGCAGCCGGTTCTAAGGGAGATTTCATGTACAAGGCGCCCATCAGCGAGATCGCTTTCGCCCTGAAGAAAGTGGCCGGCCTGGAGCCGGCCATGGAAAAAGGCCTGCTTGGCGAACTGACGCCTGATCTCCTGGACGCGGTTCTGGAGGAAGCGGGCCGCTTCGCCAGCGAAAAGGTCGCGCCGCTCGCCGAGGTGGGTGACCGCGAGGGCACCTCCGTGACCGACGGTGTGGTGACGACGCCGACGGGCTGGAAGGAGCTCTATGCCGACTGGATCGCCGACGGCTGGAACGCCCTGACCGGCCCCGAGGAATATGGCGGTCAGGCCCTGCCGACATCGTTGTCAGCCGCCGTTTTCGAGATGTGGAACTCGGCGTCGATGGGCTTTGCCCTTGGTCCGACGCTGACCGTCGGAGCGGTGGAGGCGCTGGAGACGCACGGTTCGGATGAGTTGAAGGCGGCGTATCTGGCCAAGCTCGTCTCCGGCGAGTGGAACGGTACGATGAACCTCACCGAGCCGCAGGCGGGCTCCGACCTGTCGGCGCTGAAGACCAAGGCCGAACGGGCCGGCGATGGCAGCTACCGAATTTTCGGCCAGAAAATCTACATCACCTATGGCGAGCACGATTTCACCGACAACATCGTGCATCTCGTCCTGGCGCGGCTACCGGACGCACCGGCCGGCGTGAAGGGCATCTCGCTGTTCCTGGTGCCGAAATTCCTGGTCGAGGCAGACGGGTCGCTCGGCCGCCGCAACGACGTCTTCTGCCATTCCGTCGAGCACAAGCTGGGCATCCACGGCTCGCCGACCTGCACGATGATCTACGGCGACGGCAGTGTCGACGGCGAGGAGGCCGGCGCGGTCGGCTACCTGATCGGCGAGGAAAATCGCGGCCTCGCCTGCATGTTCACGATGATGAACAACGCCCGGCTTCTGGTCGGCGTGCAAGGCGTCGGCGTCGCCGAGGCGGCTTTCCAGATGGCGCTCGATTATGCGCGCGAGCGCCGCCAGGGTCGCTCGACGCGCCTCGCCAAGGGCGCCGAGCCGTCGGGGCAGATGAGCCCGATCGTCGAGCATCCCGACGTTGCCCGCTCGCTGCTGACGATGAAGGCGCTGACCGGTTCCGCACGCGCCATCGCTTATGCCTGCGGTCACGCAAGCGACATGGCCAAGGCGACCCGCGACGAGGCGAGCGAAGCGCGGGCCTGGAAGGAACGTGCAAATCTCTTGACGCCGATCGCCAAGGCGTTTGCCACCGATATCGGCGTCGAGGTCGCCTCGCTCGGCATCCAGGTGCATGGCGGCATGGGCTTCATCGAGGAGACCGGCGCCGCGCGGCTGTTGCGCGACGCGCGCATCGCGCCGATCTACGAGGGCACCAACGGCATCCAGGCGATCGATCTCGTCACCCGCAAGATCGGCCAGTCGGACGGAGCCGCAGTCAGCGCCTATCTGGCCGAACTCGCCGAGACGGTCGACGCCGTGCGCGGCCGGAACGCGGAGGATTTCGGCGCGACCGGCGAGGCTTTGGCGGCCGCGCTCGACGATCTGAAGGAGACGACGGCGTTTCTTGCAAAAGCGCTCGCCGACAAGGACATGGACACCGCGCTCGCCGGCGCGACGTCCTACCTCAGACTATTCGGCCTGACCGCCGGCGCCGTCTATCTCGCCAAGGGCGCGCTGGCCGAAACCGGCCGCACGGAGCGCACGCATCTCGCCCGCTTCATGGCGGAGAATCTCCTGACCGAAACGAGTGCGCTGAAGCGCCAAGTCGTTGCGGGCGCCGCCAGCCTCGCCGCCGCCCACGCGATTCTTCAGTAGGTCCCATCATGAGCGAATTCATTCAGACCGGCACCCAGTCCGGCGTCCTCACCATCCGCATGAACCGGCCGGAAAAGAAGAACGCCATCACCCGCGACATGTACCGGGCGATGGCGGATGCTTTGGAAGCGGCCAGGAACGACGATGCCGTCCGGGCGGTGCTGCTGTGCGGCGGCTCCGGCGCCTTTACCGCCGGCAACGACATCAAGGATTTCATCGCCATCGCCGAGGGCGGCACACGCCATGGTGAGGTCCACGATTTCCTGCGGGCTATCGCGACCTTTTCCAAGCCGCTGGTCGCCGTCGTCGACGGGCTCGCCATCGGCATCGGCACGACGATCCTGATGCATTGCGACCTGGCCTATTGTTCGCCCGGCTCGATCTTCAGGACGCCGTTTCTCGACCTCGGCATCACGCCGGAGGCGGGCTCCACCCTGATCGCGCCGAAGCTGATGGGCGACCAGCGCGCCTTCGCCTTGCTGGTGCTCGGAGACACCTTCGACGCGGCGGCCGCGCGCGAGGCGGGGCTCGTCTACGAAATCGTCGAAGGGGACGTGGAGGCCGGGGCGCGGGATGCCGCCCTGCGGCTCGCGGCCAAGCCGCCGAAGGCGCTCCGGATCGCGCGCGAACTGCTGCGCGGCCAGCGCGAGGACATCGTCGAGCGCATCGATCTGGAAGTCGAACATTTTTCCGAGCGAATGACCTCCGACGAGGCCAAGGCTGCGTTTCGGGCGTTCATGGCGCGGTAGAGGGGCGTCCCCCAGCGGGTCAGCCACGCGAGTCGGGGGCGGTCGGCTCCTCGGCCTTGCCGCCCTCGTTATCCGCGTCGTTGAACAGGAAGCGATAGGTGCCGACGACACCGACGAGGCAGACGCCGCCGGCAATCAGGATAATCGGCCACGTGCCGAATTCGGCGAAGAAATGCCGGAACGCGGTGCCGAAGACATAGGCGCCGAGACCGTAGGCGCCGGCCCAGAGCGCCGCGCTGATGCAGTTGTAGAACAGGAAGACCGGCCAGTTCATCCGCATGGTGCCCGCGACAAAGCCGTTGAGCTGCCGCAGGATGATCACGAAACGCGCCACGAGAACGACGGCGAAGCCATAGGTCTGGAAGCGCTCCTCGACCATGGCGAAACGCTTCTCGCCGAGGCCGAAATGCGCGCCCCACCGCACCACGATCTTGCGGCCGTAGCGGCGCCCGACGAGATAGCCGAGATTGTCGCCGACGATCGAACCGGAAAAGGCCGCGATCAGCACCGCGAGAATGTTGAAGGAGCCTTCCCCCGACAGCATGCCAGCGGCGACGATCAGGCTTTCGCCGGGAAGCGGCAGGCCGGTCGATTCAAGCAGGACGACGACGAAGATGAACCCGTAGCCGTACTGGATGAGAAATTCGGTCAAGGCGTCGGCGTCTCATGACTTGCGATGCCACGCTGGCTCGCACGAATGGCCCATGACGGCAAGCCTCGCGCCGCCACCGCCCGGCTCAGCGCTCCAAAAGCGCGACGACCTCCACATGCCGCGACCATAAGAACTGGTCGATCGGCGTCACCGATGTCACGCGGTAGCCGCCGTCGGTGAGGATTTTGAGATCGCGGGCGAGCGTCGCCGGATTGCACGAGACCGCGGCGATCCGCCCGACCGTCGAGGCCGCGAGCTCGCGCGCAAGACCCTCCGCCCCGGCGCGCGGCGGGTCGTAGACCACGCCGTCATAGGGTTTGAGCTCCTTCGCCGGGATCGGGCGGCGGAAGAGATCGCGCCGTTCGGTCGTCAGCGGCTTCAGGCCGGGCCGCGAGCGCCAGGCGGCGAGGAGCGCGGCGAGCTGCGGCGCTTCGGCCTCGACCGCGTGAACGGTGGCTTGCGGCGCCAGACGCAGGGCAAAGGTTCCGCAGCCGGCGAAGAGGTCGGCAACGCGCTTGGCCCCGGCCAGATGCGATAGCACCAGCGACGCCATCGTCGCCTCGGCCGCCGCGACGGCCTGGACGAAGGCGCCCGCTGGCAATTCGACCGTCACACCGCCGAAGTCCATGGTCGGCGGTTGCGTCACCACCAGCGTCTCGCCGCTGACCGACAGCCGCGCAAAACCTTCGCCCAGCGCCAGCGACACCGCCTGCCGGCGCATTGGCTCCGACAGTTTCGCCGCGTCGGCAATCGCGACGTCGAGGCCGGTCAGCGTCGCGGTCACGGTCAACTTCAGGGGCCGCTTGCGGTCGACCAGGATCGCAGCCAGCTTTTGCAGGGCCGGCAAGGCGCGCTCGATTTCCGGCAGGGCGATCGGGCAGACGGCGATCGGCACGATGCGGTTGGAATGCGCGGCATTGAAACCGAGCATGACTTGGTTGCCGGCGCGAACGGCGGAAAAGGCCACGCGCCGCCGCGACGCCGGCGGGCAGGGGACGAGGTCGCCGACATCGGCCGTGACATCGGCGCGGCCCAGCGCCTCGACGACGAGATCGCGCTTGAAGGCGCGATAGAAGGCGTCGTCGGCATGTTGCAGGTCGCAGCCGCCGCAAGTACCGAAATGCGGGCAGGGCGGCGTCTGGCGATGCGGCGAGGCCGCGATGATCGCCGCTGCTTCCGCACGCGGTCCCATGGCGGCGATCTCGACCGTCTCACCGGGAAGCGTGAACGGCACGAAGATCGAACCGGCCCCGGTCTCGGCGATGCCGTCGCCCTGTGCACCGAGGCGATCGATGGTGACGCGCTCGCTCATGGCTTTTCCGCCGCGAGCAGGAATTCGTGGTTGCCGTCGCCGCCGGCGATCGGCGAGGGGATGAGGCCGATCACGCGCCAACCGGGCTGCGCGGCCAGCCAGTCGCGAAGCGCCTCGGCGACGGCCGGCGCGCTATCCGGATCGCGTAAGAGGCCGTTCTTGGCGATCGCCTCGCGGCCGGCCTCGAATTGCGGCTTGACCAGGATCACCGCCGATGTCCCCGGCTCGGCCAGTTCCAGCGCCGGCGGCAAGGCGAGCCGCAGCGAGATGAAGCTGACGTCGGCGACGAGCAGATCGAAGCGGTGGCCGTTGAGGTCGAGGCGGGTGAGGTCGCGGGCGTTGAGCCCCTCGATCACGGTGACGCGGCTGTCGGCGCCGACGCGCGGATGCATCTGCCCGTGGCCGACGTCGATGGCCACCACATGCGCCGCGTCGCGCCTGAGCAGCGCCTCGGTGAAACCGCCGGTCGAGGCGCCGAGATCGAGCGCGGTGCGGCCTTCGACGGGGAACGCGAAATGGTCGAGCGCCGCTTCCAGCTTCAGCCCGGCGCGCGAGACGTAATCGGCGGCCGGGTCGTCGAGGGTGATCTCGCTTTCGGGCGGCACGTTGAGGCTCGGCTTGGTAACGACGTGCCCGTCGACCTTGACGTGGCCGCGCAGGATCGCGTCGCGGGCGCGCGCCCGGCTTGCCGCGAGCCCGCGGTCGGAAACGAGAGTGTCGAGCCGCACGCGCGACAGATGCTGTTCTTCGGTGGAGGCCATCGGCAGGTCATGCGGCCCGCGCGGTCAAATGGCAAGCGACGATTGGACGGCGAGCGGAGTGGGAGCCTGGCGAGAATGATCGCTTCGGCAAGAGGTGCAAGTAAAATCTTGAAATGTACGTACAATATGTACTAACAATAATGTGGCATGTTCGAATGGGACGAGACGAAAAATCAGGCCAATATCGAAAAGCATGGCGTGAGCTTCGCGACCGCCAGCCGGATTTTCGAGGGCGTTGTATTTTCGGTCATCGATGACCGCCGCGACTACGGCGAAGCGCGAGAGATCAGCATCGGACGAATTGGCGGCGCGACTTTCCTGACGGTGGTTCATACCGATCGCGACGGCAACATCCGTATCATTTCCGCGCGTCCTGCGAAGCGCGGAGAAAGGCACCGCTATGAAGAAGCGATACGAGAAGGAAATGACCGCGGCCGATCTGGCGGCGGTGAAGGATGAAGACATCGACACCAGCGATATTCCCGAACTCGACGACGCGTTCTGGAGCAAGGCTCGGCTGGTCGAGCCGGACTTGACGCAGCCGGTCACCTTGCGGGTCAAGAAGTCCGTCCTCGATGTCTATAAAGCGCAGGGGAAGGGCTACCAGACACGCATGAACGCCGTTTTGGAGACCTATGCTCGCACTCTGACGAACAACCGCTAAGGCGGACCTCGCCTCGCGGGGAAGGGATATCCCCGGGCCTGTCCTGTCAGATTGCGCGACCGCTTTTCAGCGGCAGCTTGGCCCTCAAGCCTTCAGCACCCGCTCCGCTTCCGTCCCCAGCGCCCGGAAAACGGCGTCGACGATGCCCTTGCGGTCGAGAGCGGCGGATTTGACCATCGCTTCCGGCGCGGCGTGGTCGACGAAACGGTCCGGCATCACCAGTGGCCGGACCTTGAGCCCGTGGTCGATGAGGCCGCGCACGGCCATATGCTGCAGCACCTGGGTGGCAAAGCCGCCGCTCGCCCCTTCCTCGACCAAGATCAGCACCTCGTGATCGCGGGCGAGGCGCGCGATCAGATCGGCGTCGAGGGGCTTGGCGAAGCGGGCGTCGGCGACGGTCGTCGACAGGCCGAACGTATCCAGTTCCTCGGCCGCGGCGACGCTGTCGGCGAGCCGGCTGCCGAAGGAGAGGATCGCCACCTTGCTGCCCTCCTTGACGATGCGGCCCTGGCCGATGGCGAGCGCTTCGCCGCGCTCGGGCAGGTCGACGCCGGTGCCGTTGCCGCGCGGATAGCGGAAGGAGATCGGCCCGTCGTCGTACAGCGCGGCGGTGCGGACCATGTGGCGCAGTTCCGCCTCGTCGGCGGCGGCCATCACCACCATGCCGGGCAGGGGGCATAAAAAGCCTGTGTCGAAGGCGCCCGCGTGGGTCGGCCCGTCGGCGCCGACATAGCCGGCGCGGTCGATGGCGAAGCGCACGGGCAGCTTCTGGATCGCGACGTCATGGACGATCTGGTCGTAGGCGCGCTGCAGGAAGGTGGAATAGATCGCCGCGAACGGCTTGTAGCCCTCGCTGGCGAGCCCGGCGCAGAAGGTCACGGCGTGCTGCTCGGCGATGCCGACGTCGAAGGTGCGGGCCGGGAAGATCGCGCCGAACTTGTCGAGGCCGGTGCCGTCGGGCATGGCGGCATGAACGGCGACGATCTTGTCGTCTTCGTCCGCCTCCTGGATCAGCGTTTCGGCGAAGACGTTGGTGTAGCTCGGTGCGTTGGCCTTGGCTTTCGCCTGGGCGCCGGTGATGACGTCGAATTTGGAAACGCCGTGATATTTGTCGTCGGAATCCTCCGCCGGTCCGTAGCCCTTGCCCTTGCGGGTGACGACATGGACGAGGATCGGCCCGGTCTGGACGTCGCGGACGTTCTTGAGCACCGGCAAGAGGTGGTCGAGATCGTGGCCGTCGATCGGCCCGACATAGTAAAAGCCGAGTTCCTCGAACAAGGTGCCGCCGGTAAAGAAGCCGCGGGTGTATTCCTCGGTCTTGCGGGCGCCCTCGCGCATGAATTCCGGCAAATGCTGGCTCAGCGATTTCGCCCGGTTGCGCAGGGTCCGATAGGTCTTGCCCGAAACCAGCCGCGCCAGATACGCGCTCATCGCGCCGGTCGGCGGGGCGATCGACATGTCGTTGTCGTTGAGGATGACGATGAGACGCGCGTCAAGCGCGCCGGCGTTGTTCATCGCCTCATAGGCCATGCCGGCGCTCATCGCGCCGTCGCCGATCACCGCCACCACGTTGTTGGTGCCGCCGGACAGGTCGCGTGCCACCGCCATGCCGAGGCCGGCCGAGATCGAGGTCGAGGAGTGGCCGGCGCCGAACGGGTCGTATTCGCTCTCGGTGCGCTTGGCGAAGCCCGACAGGCCGCCTTCCTGGCGCACCGTGCGCATGCGTTCGCGCCGGCCGGTGAGGATCTTGTGCGGATAGGCCTGGTGGCCGACATCCCAGATCAGCCGGTCGTCCGGGGTGTTGAAGACGTAATGGAGCGCGACGGTCAGTTCGACGACGCCGAGGCCCGCGCCGAGATGCCCGCCGGTCTTGGAGACGGCGTCGATCAGATCGGCCCGCAATTCGTCGGCGATCTGCCGCAGCTCGCTCTCCTTGAACCGGCGAAGGTCGGCCGGGGAGTGAATCTGGTCGAGCAGCGGTGTCGTCAACTCGTTGGGCACTTCGTCACCTCGCCGGTCGTATCGTTGCGCTGGAACGGCGCGTCTCCAGTTTAAATTGGTTCCAGCCTGCGCCATTCAAGCGCTGAGGCGCAAACGGACCGCGGCAAAAGCCGGTGGCCGGCTGACGAGCCCACGCAGCGCATCTAGCAATTTCGCCAAGCCGGCATTTCCAATAGCCTCATCATTTACCCGATTATCAGGAGATTCGCCATGCTGACCGGACTGATCCGACTCCTTACACTCCCCCTGGTGCTGGGCTCGCTTGCGCTCGTGGGCGGCCTCGTCTCGCCGGCACGGGGTCATAGCTTCACGACCGTTCTGATCGTGCAGCCGGATACGCCCGACACTGCCCGATCCGAGATCGTCGCGGCCTTCTTGCTCGCGGCCGACGAGCGTGACGGCCACGCCGACGAGGAGTCGGACGGACATCTGGGCGGACTCGACGTCTATCTCGTCCCGGTTCGGGCTGGCGAACTGGCCGATATCGCGAACGCGGCGCCGGACGTCATTGCCGCACTACTGCCAGTCGAAGCCGGGTTGGATGACGTGGCCAAGGCCACGGGCGCGGCCATGGTTGGCCCGTTGGATCCGGACGGAATAACGGCTGGCGCATTCTTGCGGGCCGCGGCGGGAAACGAACTTGCGCCCTTCGCCGAACGCTTTGTTGCCGCGGCCGGGAAATCTCCTGGGGAAGGAGCGATCGCGAGCTACATTGTGGCGCGACGGATTGATGAGGCGATCCGAGAACTGGGCGGCGTTGACGACCGCGAACGCTTGCGCGCGCTGCTTTCGCAATAAAATGACCCGCACCTGGGTACGAGGACCTCTCAGCCCGGGTCGAGCGGCTCCGTCCCCACCGGCTTGCCCTGCCGGTTCAGCTTGATCTTTTCGACCTTGTCCTCGGCCGCCGACAACAGCCGGTCGCAATGGTTCTTGAGCTTCTCGCCGCGTTCGTAGATGCGGATCGAGCGGTCCAGCGGTACATCGCCGCGTTCGAGATCCGAGACGATCCGCTCCAGCGCCGCGAGGGCGTCCTCGAAGCTCATGCGCTTGATGTCGGAATCGTCGGCCGGAAGGGCCGCCTCGTCGATGTCTGTCATGGCGTTGGCGTCTTTCAGTCTGGTCGGGCTAGTGTGCGGCGTCAGCCGGTCATCAGGCGCTTGACGTGGGCGGCGGTCGAGACCGCGAGCCCTTCGAGGTCGTAGCCGCCTTCCAGGAGGCTCACAACCCGGCCGCCGCAATAGGTGTCGGCGATCGCCATCAGTTCCGCCGTCGCCTGGTCGAAATCAGTGTCCTCGAGCATGAGATTGGCCAGCGGATCGCGGCGATGCGCGTCGAAGCCGGCCGAGATGATGATGAGATCGGGCTGGAACGCCTCAAGCGCCGGCAGGATGCGCGACGCGAACGCCTCGCGGAACGCCGGCCCGCCGTCGCCGGCCGACAGGGGCGCGTTGACGATGTTACCGGCGCCGGTTTCGTTCTTGGCGCCGGTGCCCGGATAGAGCGGCATCTGGTGGGTCGAACAATACAGAACCGATGGGTCCGACCAGAAGATTTCCTGGGAGCCGTTGCCGTGATGGACGTCCCAGTCGACGATGGCGACGCGTTCGAGGCCATGCGTTGCCTGGGCATGGCGGGCGGCGATGGCGGCCTGGTTGAACAGGCAGAAGCCCATTGCGGTGCTGCTTTCAGCGTGGTGACCCGGCGGCCGCGAGGCGACGAAGACGTTGTCGGCCGCTCCCGACATCACGTCGTCGACGCCGGCCATGGCGGCACCGACGGCATGGAACGCGGCGGAAAAACTCTTCGGGCTGACGATGGTATCGCCGTCGATGCGCGCCAGGCCGTCATCCGGGATCGCCGTCGCGATCTTGCGGACGAAGGCTTCCGGGTGGCAGCGATAGATCGCCTCCAGCGTTCCCTCGGGCGCCTCGACCCGGTCGAGATGCTGGAACGCTTCGTCTTCCAAGGCGGCGGCGACCGCCTTCATGCGGTCCGGCCGCTCGGGATGACCCGAGCCGGTGAGGTGCTCGACGAAGATCGGATGGTGATAGAGTCGGGTTGTCATGGCCTACGAGCTAGCGCCTTTGTCCTGCGGATCAATTCTCTACCTGCGTCAGGCTGATTCGCACCGTTCTGCCGTCTTCGGTTCGAACCTCGACCGACTCGCCGTCGGCGCTGAGCCGAAGGCGTCCGACCGCCCGCGACGCAAGCGCGATGCTGGCGACGGGCGTGATCGTTTCCGGCCCGACCCGCACGACCTCCAGCGCCGCGCGCGCGGCATTCGGCAGGATCAACGCCGGCGCGCCCTTGAGGCTCACGACCTCCGCCAGATCGAGATCGCGCGAGCCGATGACATGGTTGCTGTAGCCGGATCGGCTGGCGCGTAAGCGCAACGTGCCGTCTTGCCAGGCGTAGATTTCCAATGTCCCGCCGATATGCGGCGTCTTCACGATGGCGATGTCCCGTCGGCCGTCGCCGTTAAGATCGGCAAGCGCCGCGACGTTCAGCCAGCGGCTCGGCCGGCCGATCGGCGGGATCGCGGCGCGCTCGACCAGTTGCCCACCGGCCAGCCCGTAGACGGCCAGAGCGGCTCCCTTGGCGACATCGGAGCGGATGGCGACGATCTCGTTGCGGCCGTCACCGTCGAGATCGATAAGGCGCGGCGTCAGATCCTCGAAGACCTGGGTCTCGGGAAGAACCGCTTCGATCGTCCGACCGTCGCGCGTCTTTGCAACCAGCGAGCCAGCCTCGATCGCGTCGCCGAGAATCCCGTGGGCATAGCGCGTGGTCGGGCGGGCGAACCAGGCGGCCGCGATATCGCCGCTGGCCGACGTGGCGTTCTCGCCGTCGGGAAGGCGCTCGGCCGCCGGCAAGGGCGACAGCGTCGCGGCGAACAGGACGGCGCTCGACAGGCAGGCTGTGAGCCAGGCACAACCGCGCGATTCCGTGGCGGGCACGTCCTTGCGCATCCGCTTACCCGCGTCCGGTCTGGCCGCGATGGCGCAGATAGTGGTCGGCGATCGCACAGGCGACCATGGCCTCGCCGATCGGGACCGCGCGGATGCCGACACAAGGGTCGTGGCGGCCCTTGGTCATGACGTCGACTTCCTCGCCATCGGCGTTGATCGAGCGCTTCGGCGTCAGGATCGACGAGGTCGGCTTGACGGCGAAGCGCGCCACCACCGGCTGGCCGGTAGAGATGCCGCCGAGAACGCCGCCAGCGTGGTTGGACAGGAATTGCGGCTGGCCGTCGGCGCCGATGCGGATTTCATCGGCATTGTCCTCGCCGCTCAACGTCGCGGCCGTAAAGCCGTCACCGATTTCGACACCCTTGACCGCGTTGATCGACATGAGGTTGGCGGCGATGTCGCTGTCCAGCTTGCCGTAGATCGGCGCGCCGAGCCCGGCTGGCACGCCTTCGGCGACCACTTCGACGACCGCGCCGACCGATGAGCCCTGCTTGCGGATTGCGTCGAGATGCGTTGCCCAGCGTTCGGCGGTTTCCGCGTCCGGGCAGAAGAAGGGATTGCGATCGATCTCGGCCCAGTCCCAGCGCTCGCGGTCGATGGCGATGGTGCCGATCTGCACCAGCGCCGCCCGCACCACGAGACCGGGCACGATGCGCCGCGCGATGGCGCCGGCCGCGACCCGCGTCGCGGTCTCGCGGGCCGAGGAGCGACCGCCGCCGCGATAGTCGCGGACGCCGTATTTCATGTCGTAGGTGATGTCGGCATGGCCGGGGCGGTAGCGCCGGGCGATGTCGGAATAATCCTTCGAGCGCTGGTCGACATTCTGGATTTCAAGCGCGATCGGGGTGCCGGTCGAGACCAGTTCGCCCTCGCTGTCGCCCGGCATGACGCCGGACAGAACGCGCACCTGATCCGGCTCCTGGCGCTGGGTCGTATAGCGGGACTGGCCCGGGCGGCGCTTGTCCAGAAACGCCTGGATGTCGGCTTCCGAAAAGCGGATTCCTGGCGGGGTGCCATCGACGACGCAGCCGATCGCGATACCGTGGCTTTCGCCCCAGGTGGTGACGCGGAACAGGTGACCGAAACTGTTGTGAGACATGAAACTCCGCCAGGAGAAGAGAGAGTAGGGGGCTGGTTCGATTACGGTAGCTTAACCAACTCCGTCAAATGCAACCGATCGACATCAAACGTAACCGGACGGTACGAGAATTGACACAATCCGGCGCGAACTTCCGTCCTTGTCGGCAAGCTGCTTCAGGGGCGGCCGGCGAGTGCCGCGACCGAGACGGGTCGCAGACGCACGCACATCGGAACGAGGGCAAGCTGGTGACCAGAAAAATTCTTGCATTTTTCGCAACGTCCTTCCTGACAGTGGCGATGACGATCCCCTCGTTAGCGGAGGAGGTCGACGGCACGATCGAATCGATCGATCGCGACCGGGCGCAGCTGAAATTAAGCGACGGACTGATTTACGATCTGCCGGATCATTTCGACTATGAAGCGGTCCGGCCGGGTATGAACGTCGTGCTGATCTTCGACGAGGCCGACAATTTGCGTCTGGTGGATGCCGGCTGACCCGGAGCGATATCAAACCCAGCTGACGATCGCGTCCCGGTAATGCAGGATGCGGTCCTGCGGAATGCCGATATGCGACGCCTCGTCGGCGCCCAGGTTGTCGTAACAGCGCAGAAAGCTGCGAGTGACGCCGCCATGAGCGGTGACGATGGTCGGCTCGCCCAAGTCTTCGAAGACCGGCCGCACGCGCTCTGCGAGCATCGCATATGATTCCGCATCGGGGCCGGGCGGCACGAAGTTCCATTTGTCGGCCTTGCGCGCCGCGATACCCTCGGGGTCCCGGGCGCGCACTTCCTTGATGGTCGATCCTTGCCAGTCTCCGAAATGCAATTCGACCAAGCGCGCGTCGGTTGTAAAATCGCTCTCGGCCAAGCCGAGTTCGGTGCGAATGATCCGCATCGTCTCAGTGGCGCGAGAGAGTGGGCTCGATAGAAAGCGAAATTCCCCTGCGCCGTCACCGAGGACGCTGAGCAGATAGCGGCCATTGCGCTTCGCCTGAGCCCGACCGAGGGCATTGAGCGGGATGTCCTCCTGGCCCTGCAGGCGGCCTTCAGCGTTCCAGTCCGTCTGGCCATGGCGGCAGAGATAGAGGTTCGGGAGCGTCATGGTGAGCCGGGATGCCGCCTACGGAAGATCCTTCACCACCGAGATATCCGGCGCGTCCACCGCCTTCATGCCGACGGTGTGGTATCCGCAATCGACATGGTGAACTTCCCCGGTGACGCCGCGCGACATGTCGGACAAGAGATACAGCGCCGACTGACCGACCTCGTCGGTGGTCACGGTGCGCTTGAGCGGCGAATTGTATTCGTTCCACTTGAGAATGTAGCGGAAGTCGCCGATGCCCGAGGCGGCCAGCGTCTTGATTGGCCCGGCCGAGATGGCGTTGACCCGGATCGCCTGCTTGCCGAGATCGACGGCGAGATAGCGGACGGACGCCTCGAGAGCGGCCTTGGCGACGCCCATGACGTTGTAGTGCGGCATCACCTTCTCGGCGCCGTAATAGGTTAGCGTCAGGATCGATCCGCCATCGACCAGCAGCTTCTCCGCTCGCGCCGCGACGGCCGTCAGGGAATAGACCGATATGTCCATCGTCTTGCGGAAGTTTTCCCGAGACGTCTCGACATAACGTCCGGTCAGCTCGTCCTTGTCGGAAAAGGCGATGGCGTGGACGAGGAAATCGATCTTGCCCCAGCGCTGTTCGACATCGGCGAAGACCGCGTCGATCGTGGTCTCGTCGGTCACGTCGCAATGTCCGGCAAGAACCGCGCCGATCTCGTCGGCGAGCGGTCCGACCCGCTTCTTCAGGGCGTCGCCCTGATAGGTCAGCGCGATCTCCGCTCCCTGCGCGGCGAGGGCCTTGGCGATACCCCAGGCGATCGAACGGTTGTTCGCAACACCCATGACGAGGCCGCGTTTGCCGTCCATCAGACCGGTCGACTGGGCCATGGTGTTGTTCCTTCAGATGTCTCGGCGATGGATAGTTTTGCGGCGGCGGGTATGACATAGGCCCGGCCGGCCATCAAGCGCGGCCCTCCCGCGCATCCCTGCGCACGAGGTTGACAGACGCATGGCAATGCGACCCGTCATCCGGCCGCGTTCTCGCTCTCGGCCCGCTGTCTTAGTAAATCCGCGAGTTCGTGATCGCCGGCCGGCAACATGACCTGAACGGTGGCGAGAAGGTCCCCCCGGCCGCCGGATTTGGCGGTCAGGCCCTTGCCGCGAAGGCGGAAGGTCTTGCCGGAATCGGTCCAGGCCGGGATCGACAAGGCGATCCGCCCGTCCAGTGTCTCGACCTCGACCTTGCCGCCGAGTACCGCCGTCGTCAGCGGAACCGGCAGATCATGGACGAGATCGCGCCCCTCGACCCGAAAGCGCGGATGCGCGGCGAAATTGATGGTCACGAGCGCGTCTCCGGCCGCGCCGCCCGGATAGGCCGCCGGCTGGCCCTGTCCCTTCAGCCGGATAACCTGTCCGTCCTCGACGCCATCGGGAAGCCGGATCGCCAGCCGTTTCCCGTTCGGGAAGATGGCCTCGACCTTTTCGTTCGAGACGATGTCGGCGAGCCGCACCCTGAGGTTGGCCTTGATGTCGGGTGCCTTGGCCGCTGCCTCGCGTGCCGCAGAAAACCCGGCGCGATCACCCCCCCTGCCGGCGCCCGCGCCGCGAAAAGCCTGTTCGAAGAAGTCGGAGAACGTGCTCTCCTCGCCGAAATCCTCCGCCCGACCCGTGGAGCGGAATTCAAAGCCTCCCGGCTGACCGGCGCGCCGTCCGGCGAACGGACTGCCGCCCGCGCCCCCGCCAAATCCGGAGAAGCCTTGGAATTTCGGCTTGCCTTCCGCATCGATCTCGCCGCGGTCGAATTGCGCCCGCTTCTCCTTGTCACCGAGAATCTCGTAAGCTTGGTTGGCTTCGTTGAAACGCGCCGCGGCGGTTGGATCCTTCGCGTTGGCATCAGGGTGGTACTGCTTGGCGAGCTTGCGGAAGGCCGACTTGATGTCCTTCTCGCTCGCGGATTTTGCGACGCCAAGAGCGGCGTAAGGATCGCGCATGAGGCAATGGGTCCTTCACGATGCGGACGGATGTTGAACGAGGGACAGCGGCCGGGCCGCGCCGAAAGCCTATATGTAGGCGGGAGGTGGGAAATTTAAGGGCGGAGCGTAGGCTGACGAAGGCGGATCAGCGATTTTCGTCGAACCGCACGAGAGCCCATTCGCCTTCCCCGACCGTGCAGGCCTCGCCATTGTAGAGGGCGATGCCGTCGAAGCGCTGACGGGAGGTCTGGAATTTCCGGCAGATCTGCCGTCCCGCGCGCACTTCCTGCAGCGCCGTGATGACGCCGTTGGCACCGGTCTGCGGGTTGGCCCAGGCGTAGCGCCCGCCGGCGCCCTCGATATCGGCAGCGGAGACGGCGTTGCGCACGGTGCGCCGGTCCGAGACCTGGTCCGGCTGTGCGGCCACCTGGGTCGGCGCGGCGTCGACGGCCGGCGCGATCGAGCCGGTGATGAAGCTGTTATCCACCATGTCGCCAAGTCCCGGTCCCGACACGACGCATCCGCCGAGGCCGAGTAGAAGAGCGATCATTGAAAGAGTTTTGAACAGTGCCATCAATCTTTTATGTCTAAGGTTGCCGCGCGCGATTCGGCAAGGTGTTCCGGAAAGGTAAGACAGGTCCAATATGGCGAAGGAACTATTAACCCTTGGTGAAACGCCTGTCGGCGACGATCCGTTTGCCCTGTTTTCCACCTGGCTCGACGCCGCTGGAGAGAGCGAGTCGAACGATCCGGGCGCGACCGCGCTGGCGAGCGTCGACGAACACGGGCTGCCCGATGTCAGAATGATGCTCCTGAAGGGGTTCGATGAACGGGGCTTCGTCGTCTACACCAATTTCGAGAGCGATAAGGGTCGGCAGATTCTCGCCAGCCGCAAGGCCGCCATGTGCTTCCATTGGAAGTCGCTACGCCGGCAGGTTCGGCTGCGCGGGCCGGTCGAGATCGTCAGCGACGACGAAGCCGATGCCTATTTTGCCGAGCGGCCGCGGGGCAGCCGGGTCGGGGCCTGGGCGTCGGACCAGTCGCGGCCGCTCGATAACCGCGCGGTCCTGGAGAAGCGTGTCGCCGAATTGGGCGAACAGTATGGCGATGGTGACATCCCGCGGCCGGCCCGTTGGTCGGGATTTCGTCTGGTGCCGGTCCAGATCGAGTTCTGGCAGGATGGCCAGTTTCGCTTGCACGATCGGGCGATCTTCCGGCGAACGGAGCCAGGTGCGCCCTGGACTGTCGAACGCGTGTATCCATAACAGCGGCTGCCTGATCGGCGTGGAGGCTGGCTTCAGGCCAAGGCGGCTGGCGCGTCAGATCCCTGCTCGGATCTCGGTGACGAACGCCGGCACCAGGACGCTTGCCTTGCCGTGACGGGCCTCGTCGAAAAGCGGCGTGCCGTCCGACGGCTCGAGATTGAGTTCCAGGGTTCGGATTCCGGCGGCGCGCGCCTCGGCGACGAAGCCCGCCGCCGGATAGACCGCACCGCTGGTGCCGATGGAGACGAAGAGATCGGCGGCCAGAAGGCGCTTGTAGATGTCGTCCATATGATAGGGGATCTCGCCGAACCAGACGACGTCCGGGCGCATGCCGCCGGCATGTCCGCAGGCGCTACAGACCAGATCGGCGCTCAAATCACCGTCCGCCAATAAGTGGGCTCCGCAGGTCGCGCAGAACGCCTTGGTGAGTTCGCCATGCATATGGACGATATTTCGCGAGCCGGCGCGTTCGTGCAGATCGTCGATATTCTGCGTGACCAGCGTGACGGCGCCGTCATGGACGCGTTCCAGCTTGGCGAGGGCGTGGTGGGCCGCATTGGGCTCGATCGCGGCAAGCCCCGCGCGGCGAGCATTGTAGAACGCGTGAACCATCGCCGAATCGCGGGAAAAGACTTCCGGCGTCGCCACGTCCTCCAGCTTCACCCGCGACCAGATCCCGCCCTTGTCGCGGAAGGTGTCGACGCCGGATTCGGCCGAGATTCCAGCGCCCGTCAGGATAACGATCGAACCGGGGCGTCTCACGCCTCGGTGCCACCGACCGTTACCTGGTCCATGCGCAGATGCGGCTGGCCGACGCCGACGGGCACGCCCTGGCCGTTCTTGCCGCACATGCCAATCCCGGTATCGAGGGCGACGTCGTTGCCGATCATCGACACCCGGTGCATCGCCTCCGGTCCATTGCCGATCAGCATCGCGCCTTTTACCGGCTCCTCGACCTTGCCGTCGCGGATCCGGTAGGCCTCGGTGCAGCCGAAGACAAATTTGCCGCTGGTGATGTCGACCTGGCCACCACCGAAGGAGACGGCATAAATGCCGTCCTTGACCGAGGCGATTATCTCCTGCGGCGTGTGCGACCCCTCCAGCATCATGGTGTTGGTCATACGCGGCATCGGCGAATGGGCGTAGGACTGGCGCCGACCGTTGCCGGTGGCGGCCATCCCCATCAGCCGGGCGTTCTGGCGGTCCTGCATGTAGCCGACCAGCTTGCCGTCCTCGATCAGCACGGTCCGGTTCGTCGGCGTGCCTTCGTCGTCGATCGTCAGCGAGCCGCGCCGCTCGGCGATGGTGCCGTCATCGACGACGGTGACCCCCTTGGCCGCCACCTGGCTGCCCATCAGGCCGGCAAAGGCGGAGGTCTTCTTGCGGTTGAAATCGCCCTCCAGTCCGTGGCCTACCGCCTCGTGCAGCATGACGCCCGGCCAGCCGGACCCTAGCACGATGTCGAAAGTGCCGGCGGGGGCGGGAACGGCGCTGAGATTGACCCGGGCCTGGCGCAGCGCCTCGTCGGCGATATGCTGCCAGTTTTCGGTGACAAAAAACTCGCCGAAGCCAGTCCGTCCTCCGGCGCCGAACGAGCCCGATTCCTGCCGGTCATCCTTGCCGCAGACCACCGAAACATTGATCCGCACCAGCGGTCGCACGTCCTTGGCCAGCCGTCCGTCGGCGCGCAGGATTTCGACCGTCTGCCATTGCGAGCCGAGCGTCACCGAAACCTGGCGCACATCCTCGCCCTTGGCCCGCACATAGGCGTCGATGTCCTGGAGAAGCTTGATCTTCGCCTCGAATCCCGGCGAGGGGATCGGGTTCTCGTCGCCATAGAGCTTGCGATTGGTGCCGGCGGGCGGCTCGGCATAGGTCCCGTGATGACCGGTTTTCACGGCGGTGACGGCTTGTGCCGCGCGTTTCAGGGCGGCGTCGGAAAAGTCACCCGCATGGGCGTAGCCGACGGCATCACCGGCGACGGCGCGCAAGCCGAAGCCCTGGTCGGTCGAGAAATTGCCGGCCTTGAGGCGGCCATTGTCGAACACCAGCGATTCCGACTCGCGGTATTCGAGAAACAGTTCGCCATCGTCCGCGCCTTGGAGCGCTTCGCCAAGGATGGTGTCGATCTCGGCTCTGGAAATGTCGAAGCGCTCGATCAGCGACGCGGTCATGGCAGGCTCCTCGGTCGAAAGATTCAGAGCCACGACATAAGAGCGGGTGGGCCGTATGCCAACGGCTGGGGGCACGAGACAGCCGCGCGGCTCCGGCCGGCGTTCGCCGCGATCACGGCAGGGCGGCGAAGCCGTCCTTGAAGCCGTCGAGGTCTACCGGGATACCGATGCCCTGTTCTGGCGTCTGGAAGACGATGAAGGTCGCCATCTTGCCGCTGGACAAGGTTTCCAGCAGTTCGTCGGCGAGAACCACCTCGGCGAAGCATCCGTCCTGGAAGCAGCGCACGAACTGCGCTCTGCCGATGTCGTTGCCGTCGACATACAATCCGAGGCCATTGGGCAGAAGAATGCCGAGCGGGGCGAGCACGCGCAGGATGCGCGCCTGCTGGTCTGCTGTCTTCAGCGCGACGATCGAGAGGCCGACTTCGGGACGGTCCTCGGCAACGACGTTCTGAAGCAGGGCGCATTGTTCGCCGGAGGCGCCGGCCGGCTGATCGCAGACAATGGCCCACGCCCCGTGCTGGGACTTGACCGTTCCGGTGGCGCCGGATTGCGCCGCGGCGGGCTGGGTCGCAGTTGCGGCGGCCATCAGGACGAGGGCCGCGAGTCGCGGCAGAAAGGCATGTGTCATCGTAAAATCCGAATCAGGCTTGCTTCTCATTTGCCGCTTCTATGGCAAATAATTGGTTACCGGCGATGCCGCTTGCCGGCGAGGCGGATGTCCATAGCGCGGGGATAATCGCATAAAACGCGCGTCGCGCGAGCACCGTCCTTTCGCACAAAGCCTCGCTAGCGACTGATGTTGCTCGGATTATGCCCGCGGCATCGCGAATATGTCGCAAGTGGATGGCCGTTCTAAGATGTTGCGGAAAACCGGGTTTCGTGGTTTGAAGCACTGGGCTACCGGACATATTCGGATTATCATATGTTTTGGTGCTGGCGTTCGCTGGTTCCAAGCAGTATCCGTTCCGGATCAGGGACTGACGCGAGAGCGACAGGAGACAATGCGAGTGAGACGATCGATCTTTGCTGCAACGGCGTTTCTTTCGACGGCCGGGGCTGCCATCGCGCAGGAAGCGGACCTGCTTCCCGGACAGCCGCATCCCTGGCAGATCCTGCTTCAGGACGCCATGTCGCCTATCGAGAGCCAGATTCAATGGTTCAACTGGTACGCGCTGGCCTTCGTCATCCCGATCACCATCATCGTTGCGGCGCTTTTGGGGTGGTGCATCTACCGCTTCCGCGAAAGCCGCAATCCGGTCCCGTCCCGCACCAGCCACAATACGCTGATCGAGGTCGTCTGGACCGTCGCGCCGGTGATCATCCTCCTGTTCCTGGCGATCCCGTCCTTCCAGCTGCTGACGGCGCAGTACAATCCGCCAAGCGAGCCGGAACTGACCATCAAGGCGACCGGCTATCAGTGGTATTGGGGTTACGAATATCAGCCGGCGGATGGCACCGCGCAGGCGCAGGCCGAGACGGTCTCGTATGAATCCTATCCTCTGCTGGAGGAAGATCGCGATGGCGCCGGCAAGCAGGACAAGGGGACCTATCCCCATCTCTTGGCGGTCGACAACGAGGTGGTCGTTCCCGTCGATACGGTGATTCGCCTGCTGTCGACGTCGGCTGACGTCATTCACGCCTTCGCGATGCCGTCGATGGGCGTCAAGGTCGATGCGGTTCCCGGTCGCCTGAACGAATCCTGGTTCGAGGCGCAGCGGGAGGGCATCTTCTACGGCCAGTGCTCGGAGCTCTGCGGCCAGGCTCACTACAATATGCCGATCGCCATCCGGGTCGTTTCGAAGGAGCAGTTCGCCAGCTGGTATGCCGCTGCTTCGCAGGATCTGGAGAACGCCAACGCGCAGCTGACCGCGGAGATCGACTCCGCGGACGGCATCGCCGTTGCCGGTCGCTGAACACCAACAGGGTTTGAGGGAGATCGACAATGGCCTATGGCGCCACCCACGACGCCCATGACGCTCACAAGCCGTCCGGCTGGACGCGCTGGGTCTATTCGACGAATCACAAGGACATCGGGACGCTCTACCTGATCTTCGCGATCTGTGCGGGCATCATCGGCGGTGGCCTCTCCGTTGCGATGCGCATGGAGCTCCAGGAGCCCGGCTTGCAGATCTTCGGCGATCCGCAGCTCTACAACGTGCTCACCACCGGGCATGGCCTGATCATGATCTTCTTCATGGTCATGCCGGCGCTGATCGGCGGTTTCGCCAACTGGATGGTGCCGATCATGATCGGCGCGCCGGACATGGCCTTTCCGCGGTTGAACAACATCTCGTTCTGGCTGCTCGCCGTTTCCTTCCCGCTACTGATTCTGTCGATGTTCGTCGAGGGAGCTCCCGGTTCCAACGGTGCCGGCACCGGCTGGACCCTGTATCCGCCGTTGTCGACATCCGGTCACCCCGGCCCGGCCGTCGATCTCGCGATCTTCTCGCTGCATATTGCCGGCGCCTCGTCGATCCTCGGCGCCATCAACTTCATCACCACCATCCTCAACATGCGCGCGCCGGGCATGACCCTGCACAAGATGCCGCTGTTCGCCTGGTCGGTGCTGGTGACTGCCTTCCTGCTGCTGTTGTCGCTGCCAGTGCTTGCCGGCGCGATCACCATGCTGCTGACCGATCGCAATTTCGGTACGACCTTCTTCGATCCATCGGGTGGCGGCGATCCGATCCTGTACCAGCATCTGTTCTGGTTCTTCGGACATCCGGAGGTCTACATCCTGATCCTGCCCGGTTTCGGCATCGTCAGCCACATCATCTCGACCTTCTCCAAGAAGCCGGTTTTCGGCTATCTCGGAATGGCCTACGCCATGGTCGCGATCGGCGTCGTCGGCTTCGTTGTGTGGGCGCACCACATGTATACGACCGGCATCTCGCTTAACACACAGCGTTATTTCGTGTTCGCAACCATGGTCATCGCGGTGCCAACGGGCATCAAGATCTTCTCGTGGATCGCGACGATGTGGGGCGGCTCGCTGTCGTTCAAGACGCCGATGCTGTGGGCTCTCGGCTTTATTTTCCTGTTCACCGTTGGCGGCGTCACCGGCGTCAAGCTGGCCAATGCCGGCCTGGACCGCGTGCTGCACGACACCTATTACGTCGTCGCTCACTTCCACTACGTGCTGTCGCTCGGCGCGGTCTTCGCCATCTTCGGGGCCTGGTACTACTGGTTCCCGAAAATGTCGGGCTACATGTACAACGAGATGATCGGCAAGATACACTTCTGGACGACTTTCGTCGGCGTCAACATTCTGTTCTTCCCGCAGCACTTCCTCGGCGCCGCCGGCATGCCACGTCGTTACGCCGACTACCCGGAGGCGTTCGCGGGCTGGAACTTCGTGTCGTCGATGGGCTCCTACATCTCGGCCGTGGGCGTCGCGATCTTCCTCTATGGAATTTGGGAAGCCTTCGCCAAAAAGCGGATCGCCGGCCCCAATCCCTGGGGTGCGGGAGCGACGTCGCTCGAGTGGCAGCTGTCCTCGCCGCCGCCCTACCACCAGTGGGAAGAGCTGCCGCGCGTGAAGTGAGACGCGCCGGCTGACGCCGCACGGTAAATGCGCTACGGTCTTCGGACCGGGCGCACCAATATTCGGGGCCTTCCCATTCGGGAGGGCGCCCAATGCGACCGGACACCGGTCAGATGGACGAGTTCGAGGTTCGACTTGACGCTTCTCGGCCCCACCAACAGCGAGGTGCGCTCCAACGGCGTGAGCCTTGCCGAGCCGCGTGACTTCCTGGCGCTACTCAAGCCCCGGGTCATGTCGCTGGTGGTTCTCACCGCGATCACCGGCCTCGCGCTGGCCCCTGGCTCTTTGCATCCGACGCTCGCGGTTATCTCGATCCTGTCGATCGCGATCGGCGCGGGCGCTTCGGGCGCGCTCAACATGTGGTATGACGCAGACATCGACCGCGTCATGACGCGCACGGCGAAGCGTCCGATCCCGGCCGGGCGTGTCGAGCCGGAGACGGCGCTGGCCTTCGGGCTCGGGCTGTCTTTGCTCGCGGTTTCGCTGCTCGGTCTCGCCTCGAACTGGTTCGCCGCCGGGCTGCTCGCCTTCACGATCTTCTTTTACGCCGTCGTCTACACCATGTGGCTGAAGCGCTCGACGCCGCAGAACATCGTCATCGGCGGCGCGGCGGGAGCCTTCCCGCCGATGATCGGCTGGGCCGCCGTCACGGGCGGCGTCGCGGTCGAGAGCATCGTTCTCTTTCTCATCATCTTCCTTTGGACGCCGCCGCACTTCTGGGCGCTGGCGCTGTTCAAGCTGAAAGACTATGACAACGCCGGCGTGCCGATGCTGCCGAATGTCGCCGGCGAACGCACGACGCGAATCCAGATTTTCATCTACTCACTGGTGCTTGTACCGGTCGGCGTCGCGCCTTGGCTCCTGGGCTTCGCCGGGCCGGTCTACGGAATTGCCTCGGTCCTGCTCGGGGCGAACTTTCTTCGTCATGCCTATGCGACGCTGCGCATGGCCGACGGCGATCCGAAGATGATTCCGGCCAAGCGGTTGTTCGCCTTTTCCATCCTTTATCTGTTCGGCCTGTTCGTGATTCTTCTCGCCGAAGCGCTTTTGCGGCCTGTGTCGACCATGATCGGAGCCTGATGTGGAAGAGGATCGCGTAAGGCTCACCGAGGCGGAACAGCGGGCGCGACGGCACCGGTCGATCGCGATCGGGGTCGTCCTCGTGGCGCTCGTCGTCATCTTCTACGTCGTCTCGATCGCGAAGATGGCGTCATGAGCGGGATGGAACGTGACGCGGGAAAGCCGGCGCCCCGCACAGCCGGCCGCAAGGGCATCGTTATCGCCGTTGCCTGCGCGGCCTTCGCCGTCGGCATGGTCGGCGCCGCCTATGCCTCCGTGCCGCTCTATCAGCTGTTCTGTCAGGTCACCGGCTATGGTGGCACCACACAGCGGGCGGAGGCGGGTTCGAGCCGCGTCATCGACCGTACGGTGATCGTGCGCTTCGACGGCAACGTCGACGGCGACCTTCCCTGGGCGTTTCAGCCGAACGACCGGCAGGTCACGGTGAAACTCGGTGAGACGCGCGAGACCAGCTTTCATGTGAAGAACAATTCCGACCGGGCGGTCACGGGGCAGGCGACGTTCAATGTCACGCCCAACGCCGCCGGGGTCTATTTCAACAAGATCGCCTGCTTCTGTTTTGATAACCAGACGCTCCAGCCGGGGGAAGAGCTGGACATGCCGATCGTCTTTTACGTCGATCCGGACATGCTGGAAGCGGACGAATTGAAGAATGCGCCGGGAATTACCTTGTCCTACACGTTCTTCAGGGTCGACGATCCCGATGAGTCGGTTGCGGCGGCGCCGCAAAACGGGACGAGCACGGACACGACGAACAAACTGTGAGACCCGCGAGCGACCGGGATATCGGACGCGCGCGGCAGGCAAGAGTGAAGCTGGAATTGGCTCGCGATCTCCGATAGGCAGATCGCCGGGCATAGAGGATCAGACCGGGGACCCGTAATGGCAGACACGCACGCCAAGCACCACGACTACCATATCATCGATCCGAGCCCGTGGCCGTTCATCGGCTCGATCGGCGCGTTCGTCATGCTGTTCGGCCTCGTCGGCTTCATGCGTGGCGCCGCCGGCAACCAGTTTGTGGTCTTCGGCCTGGATCTCGCTGGTCCCTGGCTGTTCTTCCTCGGTTTGGCGATCGTTCTTTACGTGATGTATGCATGGTGGTCGGACACCATCAAGGAGGGCCGCGAGGGCGCCCATACGCGGGTGGTATCGCTGCATCTGCGCTACGGCATGATCATGTTCATCGCCTCCGAGGTGATGTTCTTCGCCGCTTGGTTCTGGGCGTTCTTCGACGCCAGCCTGTTTCCCGGCGAAGCCGTTCAGCCAATGCGGGCGGAAGTCCTGGGCGGGCAATGGCCGCCAGTCGGCATCGACGTGCTCGATCCGCTGCACCTGCCGCTGTTCAATACGATCACCCTGCTCTTGTCGGGCACGACGGTCACCTGGGCGCACCATGCCCTGCTGCATAACGACCGCAAGGGCCTGGTCTGGGGGCTGGCGCTGACCATCATCCTCGGCGTCATCTTCTCCTACGTCCAGTTCTACGAATACGCCCACGCGCCGTTTGCCTTTGCCGGGTCGATCTACGGTTCGACCTTCTTCATGGCGACCGGCTTCCACGGCTTCCACGTCATCATCGGGACGATCTTCCTGACCGTCTGCCTGATCCGGGCGATGAAGGGGCAGTTCACCCCGCAGAAGCACTTCGGCTTCGAGGCCGCCGCCTGGTACTGGCACTTCGTCGACGTCGTCTGGCTGTTCCTGTTCTTCTGCATCTATATCTGGGGCAGCTGGGGCGCGACGATCGCCGAAGGCTGAAACCTGTCTCGGCCGGTCGACGGCGAGCCGATGGTTTATGGCAGAGGCGGCGCGCAAGCAGCCGCCTCTGCCATTTTTGGGAGACCGCAAACCGATGAGCCAAGACAGGGCGCCGCATACGCCGGCCGACCCGGCCAAGGCCGGGCTGCGGGGACGCTGTCCCCGCTGCGGCGAGGGGCGATTGTTTTCCGGCTTTTTGTCCGTCGCGCCGCGCTGTACCAATTGCGATCTGGACTACGCTTTCATCGACAGCGGCGATGGTCCGGCGGTCTTCGTGATTTTGATCATCGGCTTTATCGTCGTTGGACTGGCCCTCTGGCTGGAGGTCACGGTGGGCCCGCCCTTGTGGGTGCATTTCCTGCTCTGGCTGCCGCTGACGCTGATCCTCAGCCTGCCGCTCCTGCGCAGTCTCAAGGGATT
Organism: Aurantimonas sp. E1-2-R+4; assembly: GCF_036549515.1. Taxonomy (NCBI): domain Bacteria; kingdom Pseudomonadati; phylum Pseudomonadota; class Alphaproteobacteria; order Hyphomicrobiales; family Aurantimonadaceae; genus Aurantimonas; species Aurantimonas sp. E1-2-R+4. The sequence continues at coordinate 85,894 of NZ_JAZHLK010000007.1, forward strand.
GATGATCGCGTTGCAATACAAGCACCGGGCATCGGAAGGCCGTCTCGATCTTGACCGGTGATATCGCGCCCGTGAGCCCTGCCGCCAACGACGCTATGGGCAGCCGCATGTCCCGCGCGCGCTTCTGGTTGGCGCTGGGTTTCTGCCTTGCCGGGATCGCGATCCTCGCCGGTCTGGGCACCTGGCAGGTCGAACGGCTCGCCTGGAAGCAAGGCCTCATCGACCGGATCGAACAGCGAGTTGACACAAAACCCGTCGATCTGACGGCGCTTCGCGCGGCGTATGCCGCCACAGGCGATGTCGACTACATCCCAGTGACGGTCAACGGCCGCTTCCTCCATGAGGGCGAGCGCTACTTTCTGTCGACCTTCGACGGCCAGGCCGGCTGGAACGTTTATACGCCGCTCGTGACAGGGGACGGGGATGTCGTGTTCGTCAATCGCGGCTTCGTCCCCTATGAGCTGCGCGAGCCGGCGACGCGCCCGGAGGGGCAGGTCGAGGGAAGCGTGACGATTACGGGTCTGGCAAGGAACGCGCCGACCCAGAAGTCGGGCTATTTCGTGCCCGACAACGATACGGCCAAGCAGATGTTTTTCTGGCGCGATCTCGATGCGATGGCCGCCGGCCTGACGCTCACAAGCGACGCGCGGGTGCTGCCGTTTTTCGTCGATGCCGGGCCGGGCCGGGCGCCCGGCGGCTGGCCGGTGGGGGGGACGACTGTCATCGAGATCGCGAACAGCCATCTGCAATACGCCATCACCTGGTACGGGCTGGCCTTCGTGCTGGCGGTAATGACGGTGTTGCTCGTGGTGCGGGATCGACGCGCGGCTCGGGCAGCCACCGGCGCCTCAAGCTGAACCGTTCAGTCGCCGCGGGTCGAACCGAACCTGCCGAGATCTGACAAGAGCCGACGGACCGTGGCGTCCGTATCGCCCCGATCGTCGCGGCCGTCGCTGAATTCTAGGCCGAAATTCCGCATTCTGCGCCACACGACCTTGGCCGATCTGATCCGCGCGTCGGCACGCTGAACGGAAAACTCGACATCGCGCGAGGGAATGTGTCCATCCGCAGCGACGATTTCGGCGCCATGGTCGGACAGGTTCTTGATCCGAACGGGCAGGATCGCGCTTTCGGGGCCGCATGTGACCGCGCCGGCCAGGCAGACACGGCGTCGGCGATTGCGTCTTTGTTCGAGCATTGGATCTCTCCCGAATTCATTCGGTATCCTGAGTAAATTCGAAAGACGCCTCTGCCAAGATTTGGATGTTGTTAGGCTTAACGCCGGCGGCGCAGTGGAACGACCGATCAGGTCCCGCGAAGCAGTGCTCCGAAAACGGATTCCGGTTTTCACCAACATGCTGTAGGCACGGCGAGACTTGACACGCACATGGTCGATCCCTTCATTCGGCCCGCCGATCGAGCGATACCGCCAACACCGGAGCCATTCTTGTCCGTCCCTGCCGCAAAGCCGAAACTGACAATCCGCATGTGCGAGCCGCGCGGCTTTTGCGCCGGTGTCGACCGGGCAATCCAGATCGTCGTTCTGGCGCTGAAGAAATATGGCGCTCCGGTCTATGTGCGCCATGAGATCGTCCACAACCGCTATGTCGTCGAAGGCCTGCGCAACATGGGCGCGGTCTTCGTCAAGGAACTCGACGATATTCCCGACGATGGCCAACCGGTGGTCTTTTCGGCGCATGGCGTGCCGAAGTCGGTTCCAGCAGCGGCCGAGGCGCGTGAGATGCTTTACCTCGACGCCACATGTCCCCTGGTCTCGAAGGTCCACAAGCAGGCGATGCGGCACATGCGGCTCGGCCGCCATGTTCTGTTGATCGGTCATCGCGGTCATCCGGAGGTCGTGGGCACCATGGGCCAACTGCCCGAAGGCGCGGTGACCCTGATCGAGACCGAGGCGGATGTCGCCGCCTATGTCGCGAGCGATTCGGCCACCCTTGGCTTCGTCACCCAGACGACGCTGTCGGTCGACGACACGATCGGGATCGTCGAGGCATTGCAGGCGAAGTTCCCGGCGCTGCACGCGCCCTCGTCGGAATCGATCTGCTATGCCACGACCAACCGGCAGGAGGCGGTGAAGGCAGCCGCTCCCGGCGCCGACGTCTTCCTCGTGGTCGGGGCGCCGAACTCGTCGAATTCGCGCCGGCTGGTCGAGGTGGCGGAACGCTTCGGCGCGGCCGAGGGGGTTCTGGTCGAAGGCGTGGCGGACATTCCCTGGGATGCGATCGTGCCGGGCGGCACCATCGCGATGTCGGCCGGTGCCTCGGCGCCGGAAATTCTCATCGACGCCATCGTCGCGGCGTTCCGCGAACGGTTCGAGGTCGCCATCGAGCTGGTGCGGACGGCCGAGGAGAACGAGAATTTCCCGGTCATGCGCAGCCTTCGCCAGACGCCGCTGACGGCGGCCGACATGGCCTTCGTGAACGGTCAGGTCTGAGCGTGGCGGTCTATACGGACGTTTCGGAATCGCAGCTGACAGCGTTTCTCGCCGACTACGACCTCGGCCCGCTGCTGAGCTACAAGGGCATCGCCGAGGGCGTCGAGAATTCGAACTTCCTGCTGCGCACCGGCGGCGGGACCTTCATCCTCACGCTCTACGAAAAGCGGGTGAACCGCGACGACCTGCCTTTCTTCGTCGGCCTGATGGAGCATCTGGCCGAGCGCGGGCTGTCCTGCCCGCTGCCGGTCCATACGCGCGCCGGCGAGTCGCTCGGAGAACTGTCGGGCCGCCCGGCGGCGATCTTTACCTTTCTGGAAGGCATGTGGACCCGCCGACCGTCGGCGGACCATTGCCGGGCCGTCGGTGGCGCCATGGCGCGCATGCACGCGGAAGCCGCGGATTTCCCGCTGCATCGGGCAAACGGCCTGGCGCTCGCTGACTGGCGGCCGCTGTTTGCGAGTTGCGATGGCCGCGCCGATGAGGTGGAGCCGGGTCTGTCCGACGAGATCGCGGCGGAACTGGCGTTCCTGGAAGCAAACTGGCCAACGGATATCCCGCGCGGCATCATCCATGCCGATCTCTTCCCCGACAACGTCTTCTTCCTCTCCGGTGAGTTGTCCGGCCTGATCGACTTCTATTTCGCCTGCGACGACCTCCTGGCCTACGACCTGGCGATCGGGCTATGCGCCTGGTGCTTTGAATCGGACGCAAGCTTCAACGTGACCAAGGGCAGGGCGCTGCTTGAGGGGTACGCCGCGGTTCGGCCGTTGCTGGAAGAGGAACTCGCGGTGCTTCCCGTCCTTTGCCGTGGCGCGTCCCTGCGCTTCTTGCTGACGCGGCTCTACGATTGGCTGAACACGCCGGAGGGCTCCTTCGTCACCAAGAAGGACCCGAAGGAATATTTGCGCAAGCTGCGCTTCCACCGTTCGGTCGGAAGTTCTGCGGGGTATGGGTTCGATACCGGACGGGTGAAGGCATGAGCGAGGCAATCCGGGTCGAGATCCATACCGACGGGGCCTGTTCGGGCAATCCGGGGCCGGGCGGCTGGGGCGCGATCCTGCGCTTCAACGGGGCGGCGAAGGAGTTGAAGGGTGGCGCGGAGCAGACCACCAACAACCGCATGGAGCTCACGGCCGTGATCGAGGCGCTCGCCGCGCTGAAGCGCCCCTGCACCGTCGATCTGTATTCCGACTCGACCTATATGCGCGACGGCATCACCAAATGGATTCACGGCTGGAAGCGCAACGGCTGGAAGACCGCCGACAAGAAGCCGGTGAAGAATGCCGAGCTATGGCAGCGGCTCGAAGCGGAGAAGGGCCGCCACGAAGTGGCGTTCCATTGGGTCCGGGGCCATGACGGCGACGAACTCAACGAGCGCGCCGACGAACTCGCCCGCGCCGGCATGGAGCCGTTCAAGACTGGAAAACGGACCGCGAGGTAACATCCTCACGGCCCGTTCTCCATGCGTTTGCCGGGTTGACTCAGAGCTGCTCGAGCAGCGCCTCGGCCGACGATTTGTCAGCCTGACCCGGTGATTCCTCGATATTGAGGGCTTTGACGACGCCGTTCTCGACGATCATCGAATAGCGCTTGGACCGGACGCCGAGGCCTGCCACCGAAAGGTCGACATCGAGCCCGACTGCCTTGGTGAACTCGCCGTTGCCATCCGACAGGAACAGGATCTTGCCGGCCGCGTCATTGGCCTTTTCCCAGGCGCTCATGACGAAGATGTCGTTGACCGCGACGACGGCGATCGTGTCGACGCCCTTGGCGCGAATCTCGTCATTGTGGTTCAAAAAGCCGGGCAGATGGTTCATCGAGCAGGTCGGCGTGAACGCGCCGGGCACGGCGAACAGCACGACCGTCTTGCCGGCGAAGATCTCGTCGGTGGACAGATCGGCGGGGCCATCCGGCACCTTGGTCTTCAGTGTCGCATTTGGAATCTTGTCGCCTACGCCGATAGCCATATGTCATCCCTCTCGTACGCCGCCAAGCGGCTTGATCCTGGCCAAGCGCCAGCGATGCCCGGATGTGGGGCGCCCCATGCTTTTGTCGAGCCTGTCAGCCCTGCGGCGGTTTGGCCGCAACCGCTATGTCGTTGGCCTCGAAGGCGCGTGGACCATCGGTGAAGACGACGTCGATCGTCTCCGGAGCGCCTTTTGCGCCACGCGGTCGGTCCACCACCTTGACCTCGAAGACCAGATTGCCGTCCCGCCAGGCCGGGGCGGCCGGCTCGTCGAAATACCAGCCTTCGGGGCCCCGCACGAAAAGATCCGGCGTTTCGGTTGCTCCGGCGTATTCGGCGGTGATCGTCAGCACATCGCCCTTGGCATTGGCGACGACCGATCGGATTCGGCCGATATCGCCGGATCGATCCGGCAGGGCCGAGAAGGCCGCGGCGACGGTGGTCGCGTCGGCGGCCGCGTCGCTCCCGCCGGTGAGCTTCGCCTGCACCGGAATGCAGATTTCGGCACAGACACCGAGCAGGATCTGCGCTTCGATCGGTCCGATCGTTGCGTCCGGCTCGGGCGCGAGTTCGAAGACGATCGACAGCGGTTGCTTGTAGCCGTTGGCGCGACTGAAATCCTCGCCCAGGCGATGCGGGGCGGGGAAGCGCAGCTTGGCTGTGCCGAGTCCGCTGGTTTCGGAAAAGTCGATCGTGGGCGGGATGCCGGAGGCGCCGGGGTCGATCCAGTAGGTCTTCCAGCCTGGCGCGAGGTCGACGACCAGCGCACCACGAACCGTGCCGTCCGGCATGGCGGTCTCGCGCGCCAACCTTATCGTGACCTGATCCGTCGCCAGCGTCGCGCCGTCGCTCGCGGCGTGGGTTTCGCCGGCCAGAAGAGCGAGGCCAAGCACGCCGGCAAGGCCATATGCCATCCGGATGGTCCGTATCATGATCGGTTCCACTCCTTCGTCCTGCCTGTACAAACGCGCGAAGCCGTGCGCGGTCAAGCGTGGATAGACCCGACGGCGGACCGCCCGCCATTCAAAATAACGAGAAGAGGGAATTTCCACCCAGAGACGTGGCCCACTTGCTCTGGTCTAATCGTCCGAATGATGAGAACCTTTGTGACGACATCCGGGCACGACATGTGGTTGGCATGAATATGGATCACGACATCGGACACGATAGCATCGATACCACGCTCGAGGGGCATTTTCTGATCGCCATGCCGGGCATGGAGGACGAACGCTTCGTGCGCAGCGTCATCTATCTCTGCGCCCATTCGGCGAATGGGGCGATGGGCTTCATCATCAACAAGCCGCAGCCGGTCAGTTTTCCAGCCCTTTTGACCCAGCTCGGCATCGTCGCCAGCGAGACGGACATCCACCTGCCGGAGAAAGGGCTGGAGGTCTCAGTCTGCATGGGCGGCCCGGTGGAAAAGGGCCGAGGCTTCGTGCTGCATTCGGACGATTACGATTCCGACTCGACCGTGCCGGTGGACGACCGGATTTCGCTGACCCCGACGCTCGATATCCTCAAGGCGATTTCGCAAGGCATCGGCCCTCGCACCGCGATCATGGCGCTCGGTTATGCCGGCTGGGCGCCGGGGCAATTGGAAAACGAGATCGCGGCGAATGGCTGGCTGACCTGCAAGGCCGATCTCGGCATCGTCTTCGATAATCAGCTCGACCAGAAATACGGCCGCGCCCTGGCCTTGCTGGGGGTCGACGCGGCGTTCCTGGCCAGCGATGCCGGCCACGCCTAGAGCATCGGACGACAACCGCTTCACGCTTTTTCGCGTCCCGCGCGGATCCCGCCGGCGCGTCAGCTGGCCCGTTTCAACCCGACCATGTGATCGTGCAGCGCCTTGCGCGCCTGCTCCGCCGTCAGTGGCTGCGAGAACATGAAGCTCTGGGCGTATTCACAGTTCAGCTGACGCAGCAGGACGAGGTCGGAATCGCTTTCCACGCCTTCCGCGACCACCTGCAAGCCGAGGTCATGGGCCATCGTGACGATCGAGTGCAGGATGATCGGGCGTTGCGGCTGGCTGTTGTTCTTCAGGAACGACTGGTCGATCTTCAGCGTGTCGAAGGGAAAGCCCATCAGATAGGCGAGGGAGGAGTAACCGGTGCCGAAATCGTCCAGCGAAAGCCCGACGCCGAGGCTGCGCAGCCGCGTCAGCAGTTGCGCCGAGCGCTCTGGATTGTCCATCACGATCGATTCGGTGAGCTCCAGCTTCAGGCTCCCCGGCGGCAGGCGGTAACGCTCCAGAACCGTTTTGACGTCGGCGATCAGATCCTGGCGAATGAGCTGCCGGCTGGAGATGTTGACCGACATGAACAGCTTCTGGTTCCCGGTCATTCGCTGCCAGTCGCTCAGTCGCCGGGCGGCTTCCTCGAGGGCAAACTGGCCGAGCTGGACGATCAGGCCTGTACTCTCGGCGATTGGCACGAACTCGGTTGGCGAGATGGCGCCGCGTCTCGGGTGCTCCCACCGCAGCAGCGCCTCGAAGCCGGCGGTTTCCTCGCCGTCGAGCCGGATGATCGGCTGGAACGCCAGCGACAACTCTTTGCGTTCGAAGGCGCGGCGCAGGTCCGATTCCACTTGCAGGCGGCCATAGCCGGCGCTGCGGTAGGAGGGCCGGAACGGCTCGATGCGGTCGCCGCCGCCCCGCTTCGCCTCGTACATGGCGAGTTCCGCCTCCTTGAGCACCTCGTCCGGGCTGGATGACTCCGTCCAGCCGGTCAGGCCGATCGCGCCGGTTAGCACGATCTCCCGGTTGGCGAAGGCGATCGGCGCCTTGATGCCGTCGCGCAGCGTCTCGGCGAAGGCCGCGACGGCCCCGACCTCGGTCTGCGACAGCAAGATCAGCCCGAACTGGTCGCTGCCCAAGCGGGCGAGCGAGTCCTCGGGCTTCAGCAGGCGCTTCAGCCGCCGTCCCAAGGTCAGCAGGATGGTATCGCCCGTGGCGATGCCGAAATCGTCGTTGACCTGTTTGAAGCGGTCGAGATCGATCACGAAGATCGTCGGATGCACGTCGGGGCGGGTTGCCGCGAGAACGCCGATTGCATCCAGCCGGTCCTTGAACAGCTCGCGGTTCGGCAGTCCGGTCAACTGGTCGTGCAGCGCGTCGTGCAGCAACCGCTCCTCGGCCTTCTTGCGCTCGGTCACGTCCTTCAGCGTTCCGACGCAGCGCGCAACCTCGCCGTCGCTGCCGAGGACCGGGCGCGCGCGCAGCGCCATCCAGTGATAGTGGCCATCTTCGTCGCGTAAACGGAATTCCTGCGAGATGCGCCCGCGGCGGTGTTCCAGGATGGTGTCCAGCGTCATCCTGAAACGATCGCGGTCGTCGGGGTGGAGGATCGGCAGCCAGTCCCGCGCCGGGCCGTTCATCGACGCGACCGGCATGCCGGCGAGGGCGTCGCCGTCGGCGCCGGCGAAGATGCGGTCGCGGCTGACGTCCCAATCGAAGATCGCGTCGCCGGTGCCCGCCAGCGCCAGCGAGCGCCGTTCCATGTCTGACAGAAGTCCCTGCGCGAAGCCGCCGCCGGCGAAGGCATGCTGCATCACCGTGAAGCCGATGAGCAGCACGATCAGTACCAGGCCGCCGCCGAGCGCCGGCTGGATGATGTCGTTGTCGATGCGGCCGGTCGTCGTCATCCACCCGGCGACGAGCCATAGCAAAATGAGGCACCAGGTCGGGATCAGCATGATCGCCCGGTCGAAGCCCTGGGCGGCGAGCGTCGCGATCAGCCCAAGCCCGACAATGGCGGTGGCTGCGAGCGACAGGCGGGCAATCCCTGACGCGATCACGGGATCGAAAGCGGCTACGGCCCCCAGCGTTCCGAGCGCGGCGAGCCACAGCACGGTAAAGATCGACAACAGGCCGTGCCAGCGGTTGAGGTTGAGGTAGGCATACAGGAAGACGACCAGCGTGAAGGCGAGGGCCACCTCCGTTCCGGCGCGCCACATTCGTTCCTGGCCCGGCAGGACCGGCACGAGTTTCTGCCAGAAGTCGAAGTCGATGCAGATATAGGCGAGCACGGCCCAGGCGAGTGCGGCCGTCGCGGGAAACATCGCCGAGCCCTTGACCACGAACAGGATCGTCAGGAACACCGCGAGCAGGCCGGAAATGCCGAGAACGATGCCGCGGTAAAGGGTAAAGGCGTTGATCGTGTCCTTGTAGGCGTTGGGCTCCCAAAGCCGGATGTCCGGGAGATTGGACGCCGTCAGTTCGGCGACGAAGGTGACGATCGCTCCCGGATCGAGGGTCACCAGAAAGACGTCCGCGTCCGAGCTCGGTTGGCGTTCCAGGGCGAAGCCCTGTGAGGGCGTGATCGAGGCGATGCGCTGGGATCCGAGATCCGGCCAGACGATGCCCGATCCGACGAGACGGAAATGCGGCGCCACGACGAGGCGGTCGATCTGCTCGTCGCCGTTATTGGCAAGAGCGAAGACCGCCCAATTGCCCGAGGCGTCGGGCGAATTCGCCTCGATCTCGATCCGGCGTACGATCCCGTCGGCGCCTGGGACGGTCGCCACCTGGAAACTGCGTCCCTGGTCGCGATGGATGTCGACCGCGGGTTTCAGGTCGATGGCGGTATCGTCGCGCGAAATGCTGACCGGCTCCAACGCCCGCGATGGTACCGCGGTCACGAAAGACGCCAGGACGAGCGCGATCAGCGCGAGAATCAGTTTCCCGGACGGGAGTGTGGATCGCATAGCCGTTCGCGAAGCCTTCTTGCGTCTCTGCGTCACAGCCATGCCGCGATCATTCCGCGGGTAGGGCACAGAGCCGTTCCCTGGACCTCGATCGCGACCATTCTTCGGCGAGCAGAGAGTAAAGATAGTGGTCCTCCCACCGCCCGGCGATTTTCAGGTAGTTTCGCAGATGACCCTCGCGCGTGAAACCGCATTTTTCCAACAATCTTATCGACCGGGTGTTGGACGGCAGGCAGGCGGCCTCGATGCGATGCAGCCCCTGCACGTCGAAGGCGAACAGCTTCATGAGATCCACCGCGCGCGGCATCAGACCGGAGCCCGCATAACGCTCGCCCATCCAGTAGCCCAACGTGCCGGACTGCGCGACCCCGCGCCGGATCTGGCCGATGGTGGTGCCGCCGTACAGGGTTCTGCCTTCCGCGTCGAACAGAAAGAAGGAGAAGCTGGTGTTTTCGCGCGCGTCCTGACTGTAGCGGCGAAGGCGCAGGCGATAGGCCTCCCACGACAATTCGTCGGCCGTCCATAACGGCTCCCACGGCTTCAGGAATTCGCGACTGTCGCCTCGCAATGCTCGCCAGGCCGCGTAGTCGCCGCGCCGGGGCATGCGCAGCAAGATCCCGTCGCCTTCCAGGCTCGGAAGCTGCGGTCCAGTCAGATGGTCGAGAATGCTCATTGCCCGCGTCAGTGACCTGCGGCGACCAAGGCCTCGGATCCCGTTCGATTATTGAGGCGGGCGACGATCTCGCCCGTGCCCGGCAGGCGCGATACCGGGCCGATGGCGGCGAGCGTCGGGGTCTGGCCCATGAACAACCGCTCGGCGAGGTCGGACAGGCGCGGCGCCGTGATCGCGTCGAGACGTCCGATCAACTCCTCATTGGCGATCGTCGATCCGTTGAACAGAAGCTGGCGAGCGATCTGCGCCGCACGGGAGGCAGGGCTCTCCTGCGACATCAACAGGCTCGATCGCATTTGCGCGCGGGCGCGCGTCACCTCCACCTCGGTGATCCCGGCCGCTGCATTGAGGAGTTCGTCGATGATCACCGGCGCGAGCTCGGCGAGTTCCGCCTCGCCCGTCGCGGCATGGACGCCGAAAATGCCGGAATCGGAAAAGCTCCAATGGAAGGCGTAGATGGCGTAGCAAAGGCCCCGCCGCTCGCGCACTTCCTGGAACAGCCGCGACGACATTCCGCCGCCGAGAATCAGCGACAGCACCTGCGAGGCGTAGAAATCGCGGGCGTAGTAGGGACGCCCTTCGAAGCCGAGGACCATCTGCGCGTCCATCAGGTCGCGCTCCTGGCGAAACTCGCCGCCGGTATAGGCGGCTGGCGTCCGCGGTTCCGAGTGCAGCGGCAGGGGCGGGGCCGCGCTCGATCCGAACGCGGCTTGCACCTGGTCCACGATCGCCTGGTGCGAAACGGCGCCCGCTGCCGAAACGATCATCCGGTCGGGCGAATAGTGCCGGGACAGATAGGTCCGCAAATTCCCCGGATTGAAGGATTTGACCGTTTGCCGCGTGCCGAGGATCGGCCTGCCAACGATCTGGCCGCGATAGGCCGCTTCCTGGAAATGGTCGAAGACGATGTCGTCCGGCGTGTCCTCGGCCGCGCCGATCTCCTGCAGAATCACTTGTTGCTCGCGTTCGAGCTCCTGCTCGTCGAAGCGCGAGTCGATCAGGATGTCGGTCAAAATGTCGAGCGCCAGCGGCACGTCGTTTTTCAGGACACGGGCGTAATAGGATGTCGTCTCGACGCTTGTCGCGGCGTTGATTTCACCGCCGACGTCCTCGATTTCCTCGGCGATCTGGCGGGCGTTGCGCCGATTCGTGCCCTTAAATGCCATGTGCTCGAGCAAATGGGCGATGCCGTGCTCCTCGGGCGCCTCGTCGCGGGCGCCGGCCTTCACCCAGATGCCGAGGCAGGCGCTTTCCAGATGCGGCATGGTCTCGGTGGCGATGATCAGTCCGTTCGAGAGCTTCGTGATGTCGACGCTCATGCTTCGGCTCCCTGACTGACGGCGCGCGATCGCGCGAGAATATAGTCCTGGACGGCGCCGATCTCGTTCGGCAAACGGTCCAGCGTCTCGCGCTTTTGCATGAGGTCGGCGTGACTGGGCGGAAGCGCCGGCGAAATGCCCGTTGCCCGTTCTATCGCGGCCGGGAATTTGGCCGGATGGGCGGTGCCGAGGGTGATCATCGGCTCGGGGCCGAGGCGGGTTTCCGCAACACCCACGCCGACGGCGGTGTGCGGGTCGAGGAGATAGGCCGTCGTCGTCAGCATCCGCGCGATCGTCTCGGCGGTTGCCGGTTCGTCGGTCGCCCCGGCGTCGAATTCCGCGCGGATCGCTGTCAGAACCGGTTCGGGAAGGGTGAAGCTGCCGGATTGGGACAGTTGCTGCATCAGTCGCCGTACCATCTCGCCATCACGTCCGCTCGCCTCGAAGATCAGGCGCTCGAAATTGGATGAAACCTGGATGTCCATCGATGGCGACATGGTGGCGTGGACGCCGGTGGTCTCGTAGCGGCCGCGATCGAGCGTGCGAACCAGGATGTCGTTCTGGTTAGTGGCGATCACCAGCCGCTCGATCGGCAGGCCCATGCGCTTGGCACCATAGCCTGCAAAGATATCGCCGAAATTGCCGGTCGGGACGGTGAAGGAGACTTTCCGGTCCGGCGCTCCGAGGCTGGCCGCGGCGGTGAAATAATAGACGATCTGGGCCATGATCCGGCCCCAGTTGATCGAGTTGACGCCCGAGAGAGCGACCGTCTCGCGGAATCGGCGGTCGTTGAACATCGCCTTGATCAGGGCCTGGCAGTCGTCGAAGGTTCCGTCGACGGCGACGGCATGGACGTTGTCGGCGCCGGACGTGGTCATCTGGCGCTGCTGCACCGGTGAGACACGCCCATGCGGGAACAGGATGAAAATGTCGGTCCGTTGGCTTGCGGCGAAAGCCGCGATCGCCGCTCCTCCGGTGTCGCCCGAGGTCGCGCCGACGATGCTGGCGCGCCGCTTCCGCTGGCCGAGCACATGGTCCATCAGGCGCGCGATGAGCTGCATCGCGATGTCCTTGAAGGCCAAAGTCGGGCCGTGGAACAGTTCCAGCACGAAGTGCGAGGGGCCGATCTGGACGAGGGGGGCGACCGCCGGATGTGGGAAGGTCGCGTAGGCCTCCTCCACCATCCGTTTCAGATCCGCGGCCGCGATATCGTCGCCCACGAAGGGGGTGAGGATGTCGAAGGCTACTTCGGCATAGGGGCGTCCGGCGAAACCGCGAATGGTGTCGGCGGACAGGACCGGCCAGGTCTCGGGCACATAGAGCCCACCATCGCTCGCGAGACCTGCCAGCAGGGCGTCGGCGAAGCCGAGCACCGGCGCCTCGCCCCGCGAACTCACATATTGCACATCGTCTCCACTTCGCTTCGGATCGGAGCCGCCCGTGATCGGGACGACCGGTTTGTCGGTTGTCCGTCTGGCATGGCTTCGATCAGTCGCCTATCCGTTCACGGGCTGATATAGAACGGCACGCCACAATAAGGGAAGAACCGACTGATGCATATGGTGATCGCCGCGAGGGGTCTGGCATTCGGCGGCGCGCTGGCGCTACTGTCGGCCTGCTCATCGACGAATTCCGGCGCCGATCTCGCGGGTAACGCGCCGCCGGCAGCGTCCCTAGCCGCCGCGCAGGGAACCGAGGCGCGGTATTGTCCGAATGTGAGCCTGCGCGAGGGAACCGCCATTCTGACCAAGAAGGTCGGCGACGACGTCGATTATGTGGCGTCCGTGACCGACACCACGCGCGACTGCCGGATCGTCGACGGAAAATTGCGCATGAAGATCGGCATCGCCGGAAGGGTGATGCCCGGACCGGCGGCGACGAACCGGACCGTGTCGCTGCCGATCCGGATCGCGATTCTCAACGGTGAGGACGTGATCTATTCCCGGCTCGGCAAAACCAGCGTGCCGGTCACGCCAAACGCGGGCGCGCAGACGTTCGTCTATGTCGACGAGGCGATCGCGATCGATCAGGCATCGGCGCGAAGCGTCGTGATCTATGCGGGTTACGACGAAGGGCCGGCGGGATAACGCTCCGCCATCAGGCGTCTTGCCAACTCGCAAAGGCGGTGACGACCGCGGGGAAATCCGCCAGCCGGCTGATCACCGTCTCGGCGCCGGCTTCGCTCAGGGATTCGGCATGGCCGAGATGGGTGTGGCGTCCGCCGGTGAAGCCGACCACCCGGCAGCCGGCGGCGGAAGCCGCCGCGACGCCATGGACGGAATCCTCGATGACGATCGCCGCGCGTGGCGGCACCCCGAACGTTTCGCAGGCATGCAGAAAGACGTCCGGCTCCGGCTTGACCTTCTGGGTACCCACTTCCGGCGCGCTGAAGACGTGCGGATGGAAATAATCCCAGAGGCCGACATGCTCGAGTTCCAGCTCCAGCCGCTGCGATGACGAGTTCGAACAGATGCAACGGGGCAGCGTGATGAGATCGAGAGCGGTCCGGGCCCCGGCGATCTCCTCGACGTCGCTGCCAAGCCGCCGATCGATTTCGGCATCGATGCGGGCGGAAAAGTCGTCCGGGAAGCGGGTTCCGGTCTCGGCGGTCAGCCGCTCCATGACCAGCTGCCAGGTGAGTCCGGCATAGCGGGTGGCGAACTCCGCGGCGTCGACCTCGATGCCGTGCTCGGCCAGCATCTCGGTTTGAACCGCGGCGGCGATGATTTCCGAATCGACCAGCACACCGTCGCAGTCGAAGATCACCAACAAAGGTTCGGACATGAAAGGCTCCGGCGTATCAGATGGTTGGGTCATGCGCCCGATCCCGGAAAGCCGTATCGGGGCCGGCGACCGGCAAGCGCCGGCTCCGTTACCACGGGGCGCCGGAAACGACAAAGCCCGGGTTTCACCGATTATTTACGCCGTTCGGTAACCATGTCCTCGGTTTGATGTTTTTGCGTAACCGGTGGTGAAGATGATTAGCAAGCGTTCCGCGTCCTTGGCGACTGTGCGGGTCGAGCAGCCCGACTGGCTCGATCGGATCCATCAGGGGCACTGCGTTGCCCGCATGGAGGCGCTGCCGGCGAACTCGATCGACGTCATCTTCGCCGATCCCCCCTACAATCTGCAATTGGGCGGCGACCTGCATCGCCCCGACCAGTCGAAGGTCGACGCGGTGGACGATGCCTGGGACCAGTTCGAGAGCTTCCAGGCTTATGACGCCTTCACCCGGGCCTGGCTGCTGGCGGCGCGCCGGGTGCTGAAGCCGAACGGCACGATCTGGGTGATCGGCTCCTACCACAACATCTTCCGCGTCGGCGCCTCGATGCAGGACCTCGGCTACTGGATGCTCAACGACGTCGTTTGGCGCAAGACCAACCCGATGCCGAATTTCCGTGGCCGGCGCTTCCAGAATGCCCATGAAACGATGATCTGGGCATCCCGCGACGCGGACGCGAAGGGCTACACCTTCAACTACGACGCCCTGAAGGCGGCGAATGACGACGTGCAAATGCGCTCCGACTGGCTGTTTCCGATCTGCTCCGGGGCCGAGCGGCTGAAGGACGAGGCGGGACGCAAGGCCCATCCAACGCAAAAGCCCGAGGCGCTGCTGGCGCGGGTCATTCTCGCCTCGACGAAGCCCGGCGATGTCGTCCTCGATCCGTTCTTCGGCACCGGCACCACGGGCGCCGTCGCCAAGCGGCTGGGTCGCCACTTCGTCGGCATCGAACGCGAGGACGCCTATATTCGCGCCGCCGAAGCCCGGATTGCGGCAGTCGAGCCGCTGGATGCCGCGGCGCTCAAGATGACGGGCGGCAAACGGGCGGAGCCGCGGATTCCGTTCGCCAGCCTTCTCGAGGCCGGCCTTGTCGCGCCGGGCACCGAACTCACCGACGCGAAAGGTCGCTGGACGGCACGTGTCCGGGCCGACGGAACCATCTCTATCGGCGAGGACGCCGCGTCGATCCATCGGATCGGGGCGAAGGTTCAAGGTCTCGACGCCTGCAATGGCTGGACGTTCTGGCATGTGCGCTCGGGTGAATCGCTGACCCCGATCGACGCGTTGA
Organism: Aurantimonas sp. E1-2-R+4; assembly: GCF_036549515.1. NCBI lineage: Bacteria > Pseudomonadati > Pseudomonadota > Alphaproteobacteria > Hyphomicrobiales > Aurantimonadaceae > Aurantimonas > Aurantimonas sp. E1-2-R+4. The sequence goes on from NZ_JAZHLK010000007.1 coordinate 101,081, forward strand.
GACAGCGCATCCGCGACGGACTGGGCGCTGTCAGCGTTTGAGTCCGATTAGTCCGCCGGGGCTGAACGTGACGGGACCGGCAGGCCGAGGGCGACGAGTTCGTGGCGAAGCTGCTCGCCATCCATGAAGTGGATCGCCTGCCAGCCAGCCTGGCGGGCGCCGTCGACATTCGGCGCGCTGTCGTCGATGAAAACCGTTCTCGCCGGGGCGATGTCGAAGCTTGCCGCGTGGTGGTCGTAGATCGCGCGGTCCGGCTTGATCAGCGCGATGTCGCCCGAGACGGTCACGCCCCGCGTTTCCGTCAGGAACGGGAATTTCGCCTGCGCCTCGCGAAACGTGTCCGAGGCGAAATTGGTCAATAGGGTGACATCGACACCGCAGGCGATCAGGCCGCGCAGGATCGCCACGCTCCCCTCATAGGCATGCGGCACCATCCGGTGCCAGTTGCGGCGAAAGGCGCGAATCTCCGCGGCCATCTCGGGATGACGATCGATCGCTTCGGCTTCGGCCTCCGGCCACGGCCGGCCGCGATCCTGTTCGAGGTTCCATGCGTGCGAGCAGACCTCGCTCAAGAAGAACGCCCGGCGGTCGTCGTCGGAATGATCTGGCGAAACGGAATGTGCGGATCGTAGTGGATCAGCACCTTGCCGATGTCGAAAACGACATGCGTGACGGTCATCCGGTTCTCTTTCTTGACGGTTTTGGCGCGGTCCCGTCGGCAAGCGCGCGGACGAGCACCTTGTGCATAAGCGTGGGGAGCGCCTCGCTGTCGCGCGTGGCCTCGTGCGACCACCATCCGGCGATGGGCGGATCCTGCGTCAGTTCGGCCCGGTAGACTTCGAGCTCCAGGCGGAAATGCGTGAAGGCGTGGGCGATCATGCCCTGGAATTGCCAATTCGCCGCGAATGGCGCGGCCTTGGCGCCGGTCGCTCCGTCGGCGCGGGCATGCCACTCGGTCGTCGGCGGTTCGCTCATGCCCGCAAGCATGCCGCTACGGGCGCGTTGGCGCAGCCAGACAGCGCCGTCCGCCGGCCGCACGGCGACGAAGGCGGCGCCTTTTCGCTCCGGCGTGGCCGCTTTGGGCTTCTTGACGGGAAACTGCTCCGCGCGACCTTCGGCCGCAGCCCGGCAGTGGGCGCGGAGGGGGCAAAGGATACAGGCGGGACCGGTAGGCGTGCAGACGGTCGCGCCGAGGTCCATCATGGCTTGCGCGAAGTCGCCGGGGCGCCGATCCGGCGTCAGTGCCGCGACGTGGCCGCGAATCGTCTTCCGCGCCCCCGGCAGTGGCGCCTCGATCGCGAACAGCCGCGTGACGACCCGTTCGACATTGCCGTCGACCACGGCTGCCGGCTCGTCGAAGGCGATCGCCGCGATCGCGGCTGATGTGTAGTCGCCGATGCCGGGTAGCATTTTGAGTTCGGCCGCGCTGCGGGGAAAGCCGCCGGCGAAGGTTTCGGTGATGGTCCTGGCGCAGGCGTGAAGGTTGCGGGCGCGGGCGTAATAGCCGAGGCCCGCCCACTCGCCGAGTACATCCGTTTCCGGGGCGGCGGCGAGGTCCTCAACCGTCGGCCAGCGATCGAGGAAGCGGGCGAAATAGGCTTTCACCGCCGCGACCGTGGTTTGCTGCAACATGATCTCCGAAAGCCAGACGCGATAGGGCTCCGGCCTTATTCCAGCCGCGCGCTCTTGCGGCGAAACGCGCCACGGCAATTTTCGGGCGTGACCGTCGTACCAGGACAGAAGCGGCTCGGCGATGGAGGGAAGAACGCTGTCCGAAGGGGTCGGTGGATCTGGCTTGAGCATCGACTGAGCTTGCCTTGACATTGCTTGATGTTCGCGCAATCGACTCCCGAAACGGGGACCGGCGGCCCGTCCACGAAAGAGTTGTCTTGAAGACCAATTACTACGTCATCAATCTGGATCGGTCTCCGGAGCGCCTTGCGGCGATCGGTGCCGATGCCGCCACGATCGGCATCGACCTGATACGGGTCAAGGCGGTCGATGGGAAGACAGTGCCGCCTCAGGCGCGCGAGATCCTCGACGAGAGCGGGTTTCGCCGCCTGCACGGCAAGATCCCGATGGACGGGGAATATGGCTGCTATCAAAGCCATATCGACGTGTTCGATGCCTTCCTGGCCAGCGACGCCGACATCGCGGTGATCTTCGAGGACGATGTGCGACTGACGCCTGCGCTCCTGCCGGTACTCGATCGGATCGTTGCCGTGGACGATTGGGACGTCGTGAAACTGATGCACCATCGCCTGCCGGTGTTCCGCGCGCACCGTTCGATCGGCGGTGGTCACCGGTTGGGGACGTCGCTGTTCGGCCCGACCGGTAGCTCGGCCGCCTACCTGGTCAACCGGCGGGGCGCGAAAACCCTGCGGCAGCGGCTCGTTCCGATGCAACTGCCCTACGATGTGGCGCTGGAACGCGGCTGGGCGCTCGGCGTCAGGGTGCGCCACGTCAAACCGGATCTGGTTGCCGGCAATCCGCTCACACAGCAGAGCCTGATCGGCGGGCGAGCAAAATACTCAGCGATGAAGCTGGCGCCGTGGCGGCGTCTGACGACCTTGCTCTTCCGGACGGCGGAAGTGGTGCGGCGCGCCCGCTTCGGCCTCATTGCGCGCACCAAACGATGATCAAACGCTGGCTCCTGGCGCGGCGGTCCTTCGATGCGCCGCTCATTGCCCTGGCGATCGCCCTGCTGGCCATCGGCAATCCCATCGCGAAGGGAGCCTTTCTCTTCTTCGGCCTGATTGGCGCCAATTTGGGCTTTGCCCGGCATCGGACCTGGCGCTATGCCGACACCGCCTTTTGCGCTGCGATCATCGCCTATGCGAGTTGGTCGATCGGGCTCATGGTGTTCCGGAACGAATCCGTAGACGGCAACCGAATGTTCTCCTACAGCCTCATCATGCTCGGCTTTGTCTTTCTGCCGCTCTCGATCAGTCTGGTGCGAGAACCGTTGGATGCGCTGATCCTCGGCTCGCGCGCGGCCATTCTCGCCGTCCTGGCTTTGATTCCCTTCGACCCGATGGTCATCGGCGGCCGGATCGATCTTGGCGGCAACGCGGCGATCGTCGCATTCCTGGCCGCGACGGCCGGTCTTGCCGCCCGGCTGGACGCCCGACGCCCAGCCTCTCTTCTTCCCAACAGCCGACTCTGGTTCTACCTCTCCTTCGTACCGGTCCTGCTGTCGGGCACCCGGGCGGCGTGGTTCGTCTACCTGCTGGTCGCCCTGTTCGACGGACTGGAGCTGATTCGGCACTGGCGGAAAATTCCGTTTCGGCTGCGTTCGCTGGCGCTTCCGACCGCCGCCGTTCTAATCGTGGCGGCGGTCCCCGCAAGTTCGATTGTTAGCCAACGCATCAGCGCGGGGATGGTGGAACTGGAGCAGATGAACGGGTCGGGCGCTGCGATCGGATCGATGGACGTTCGCCTGGTCATGTGGGCGGGGGCCTTCGATGTCGTGTCCAAGAGCCCGATCGTCGGCGTCGGCGGGATGGAACGGATGGACGCGGTCGCTGCCGCCGTCGCGCCCGCAAACGCACCCTATGTTGCCCACTTCACGCATCTGCACAATCTGTTCGTCGACGAGGCGGCGTCCAACGGTCTTGTCGGGCTGGCGCTGCTCATGTCGATCTTCGCTGTCTTTCTCGTGCGCGTCACGCGATGTTCGCCCGGCCATCTCGTGCCGGAGACCTCCTATGCCTTCGTCTTTCTGGTGGTCACCTTCGGATCGTTCCACGGTGTCCTCCTGAACGAGTGGATGATCCTGTCGATCTTTTCCTTCATGACCCTCATCCTTGTCGCGATCCGCCGCGACGCTTTCCGGGCGCGGTATCGAAGCGGCCTGTCCGGAGCCGGAGGGTGAAGCGGCGCCGGCCGCCTTCTGCGATTCCGGTTGCCGATCTCATTGGCGGCCTGATGGACCCGATCCTGAGGCGCAAGGCGGGGATGACCAGCGGCCTTGTAGCCGCCTGGTCGGAGATCGCCGGCCCCCGCCTGCAGGACATGACGCGACCGGAAAAGCTGCTCTGGCCGGCGCGGCGATCCGACACCGACGCTTTCGAGCCGGCGACGCTCGTGGTCGCCTGCGAAGCGGCCGCGGCCCTGCGTCTGCAGCATCAGACCAGCGAATTGATCGCCCGGGTGAACGCGTTCTTCGGCTTCGCGGCGGTCGAGCGCATCAAGATCGTGCAAAAAGCCGTCAATCAGGTGCGTCCGAACCGTAAGCCGAAGCTGCGAGACCTCGATCCCGGCGATATCACCCGCATCGACGACATGGTCGCGCGCATCGAGGATCCGAAGCTTCGCGACGCACTGCGGGCCTTCGCCGAGACGACGTTACGGCGCAATGAGGGATGATGGGCCTTTGCGACGCCACTTTGCCCGTTCATGAAGAGTTCATTGGAAAAATCGCAATTCTTCCATAGATCGCAAAGACTGATGCCACCCTATCCTCAAAGGTTCCAATCGATGATGAGTATGTCTTCCGACACCTCCCGCCGCCCCCTGGCTTTCAAGATCGCCGCATTTCTCGCCAGCGCCGGGCTCGTGGCGAGCACCGGAGGCTTGGCCCAAGCGGCCGGCAGCTCTGCCCAGTCAGCGACGAAAATTCAGGTCGCGCAGTCGGAGACCGCCCCCGCCACGCCCCCGGCGTCGGCTGTCGAGGCGCCGCCGTCGTTGGGCTCCGTCGACGTCGACGACCTGATGGCCGAAGGACCGCTGCCGGATATCGTCGTCGGCGATCCCCAGGCGCCGGTCACGATCGTCGAATACGCGTCGATGACCTGCGGATATTGCGCGGCTTTTCATGTGAATTCCTACCCGCAGATCAAGAGGGATTTCATCGAGACCGGCAAGGCCAAGCTGATTCTTCGGGAATTTCCGTTCGATCCGCGCGCGCTGGCGGCTGCCATGCTGGCGCGTTGCACCGGTGATGACGCCAGACGCACGGCGATGGTGGACGTCCTGATGGAGCAGCAGGCCGAATGGGCCCGGGCGGAAAACGCCTCCGCGGCGCTGCTGAAATTCGCCAAGCTGGCCGGAATGAGCCAGGACGACTTCACTGCGTGTCTCAACGACAAGGAGTTGCAGCAGAAGGTCGTGGAAACGCAGGAGCGCGGCCAGAACGAGTTCGGCGTGAACGCGACGCCAACCTTTTTCGTCAACGGCGACAAATACTCCGGCGCCCTTGGGCCGGACGAGATGGCGGCGGTGATCGAGTCGCATCTGTAACAGCAGCGATCCAACGCGCGGCGGGTACCCCATTCCTGCGGGGGCAGGTATCCGCCGATCGACCGCGTCGAGTTTTTGCATTGCAGCAATTGGCGTGTCGGCGATTTTCTTCTAGAGATGGGCGGGGTTTCCGGCGGAAGGCCCGACTCACCGGGGAGACAGTCGGCGGCATTCAATGTCCAAACGGATATTCACCTTCAGGCGCGGAGCGGCCGATCGCACGGCCGACGCGGCCGAAGCGCTGGGGCTGAAGGGCGCCAATCTGGCGCTGCTGGCCTCTCTCGATGTGCCCGTTCCGCCCGGCTTCACCATCGCGACACCTGTCTGGCGTGAGGCGCAAGGATCCGAAGACGGCCTGCCACAGGCGCTGCGGGCCGAACTGAGGGCGGCGATAGAGTGGCTCGAGGGCGTGACCGGCCGGCGTTTCGACGGCGATCAACGACCGTTGCTTCTGGCCGTGCGCAGCAGCGCCCGGGCGCAGATGCCGGGCTTGGCCGAGACAGTCCTCGACATCGGCCTCAACGACCGGACCGTCGAGATTCTGGCAACCGAGCTCAAGGATCCCGCATTCGCCTATCGCAGTTACCGGCGCTTCATCGAAAGCTATGCCGCGCTGGTCTTCGACGTCGATTCATCCCACTTCGAAGAAATCGCGGACGAGGAACGCGATCGCGCGGGCTGGGCCGTCGAGCCGGAGATGCCCGCCGACTGGCGCGCGCTGATCGCGCGTTATCAGGGCCATCTCGACAGCGAGATCGGCGCGGTGCTGCCGCAGACGCCGCTCGAGCAGTTATTCAGCGTCGTGGCCGCCAGCTATGCGAGCTGGCGCAATCCGCTGGCGGTGTCGCACCGATTGATCCAGGGTATCCCGGAAAATGCCGGTCTCGCGGTCACCGTGCATGCGATGATCTTCAACGAGCGCAACTACCACTCCGGGACGGGTCGCGCGGTCTCCCGCGATCTGGGTAGCGGGCAATCCCGGCTGTCCGGAGAGTTCGGACTGGGCGCCAGGGGGTCTAGCGCCATCGGCGAGAAGCCGCCGGTCCTCGACCTGGCGGACCTCGCGAATGGCGAGTGTCGCGATTTTCCGACCGATTTGAGCGAGTTGACCCGTCATGTTCGCCGCATCGAGGCCCATGCCGGCGATGCGGTCGAGGTCGATTTCATGGTCGGGGACGGCGAGCTGTTCCTGATGCAGTCGCGGATTGCCCGTCGGACCGCGCCGGAGGCAATCCGCGTCGCGGTCGAACTCGTCAAGGAAGGGCTGATCGAGGAATCGGAAGCGATTCTGCGAATCGACCCGGCGTCGCTCGATCAGTTGCTGCATCCGACCATCGAACGCTCGGCGGATTTCGTCGTGCTCGGCCGGGGCATGCCGGCGTCACCGGGTGCGGCGACGGGTGAGATCGTGTTCACCTCCGAGCGGGCTCAGATACTGGCGAACGAAGAGCGCCCGGTGATCCTGGTGCGAAACGAGACCCACCCCGAAGATATCCACGGCATGCATGTCGCCGAGGGCGTCCTGACCATTCGTGGCGGCACCACAAGTCACGCGGCCGTGGTCGCCCGCGGCATCGGCAAACCGTGCGTGACCGGCGTTGGATCACTGCGCATCAATGCTCAAAAGGGAACCCTTCACGCCGCCGGCCGCGTACTCAGGGAGGGCGACCGGATCACCATCGACGGCTCTACCGGCGATGTGATCGAGGGAGCAGTGCCTTTGGTCCGGCCGTCACTGACCGGCGATTTCGCAACATTGATGGAATTCGCCGATCGAGCGCGGCGCATGCGGGTGCGGGCCAATGCCGACACACCGGTCGAAGCCCGTTCCGCCCGCTCCTTCGGCGCCGAGGGCATCGGCTTGTGCCGGACCGAGCATATGTTCTTCGAGGGCGACCGCGTCCGCGCCATGCGCGAGATGATCCTGTCATCGGACGAGAGCGGGCGGCGGGCGGCGCTCGAAAAGCTTTTGCCCATCCAACGCTCCGATTTCATCGAGTTGTTCGAGATCATGGCGGGCTTACCGGTGACGATCCGCCTGCTCGATCCGCCGCTGCACGAGTTTCTGCCCAAGAGCGATGCGGAGATTACCGAGACGGCGGCGATGCTCGGCGTCGACGAAACAGTCGTGAAGCACCGGATCGCGGCGCTCGAGGAATTCAACCCGATGCTCGGCCATCGCGGCTGCCGATTGGCGATCTCCTATCCCGAGATCGTCGAGACGCAGGCGCGCGCGATCCTGGAGGCGGCGGTCGAGGCCGGCGAAAAGACCGGCGCCGCGGTCGTTCCCGAAATCATGGTCCCGCTGGTCAGCCTGCGCAAGGAACTCGACTTCGTGAAGGAGCGTGTCGATCGGGTCGCCGAACTGGTCATGGCTGAGCGCGGCTGCAGCATCAACTATCTCGTCGGCACGATGATCGAGTTGCCAAGGGCCATCGTGCGCGCCGATACGATTGCCGAGGTCGCCGAGTTCTTCTCCTTCGGCACCAACGATCTGACCCAGACCGTCTATGGCATCTCGCGCGACGACGCCGGCAATTTCCTGTCGACCTACGTCCGTCAGGGGATCATCGAGCGAGACCCGTTTCAGACCATCGACGTCGAAGGCGTCGGCGAACTCATCGGTCTCGCTGTCGAGAAAGCGCGGCGCACGCGTCCGGACATTTCGCTCGGCGTGTGCGGCGAGCAGGGCGGGGATCCGGCCTCGATCGCCTTTTTCGAACAGACTGGACTCGACTACGTGTCTTGTTCGCCGTTTCGCGTGCCGATTGCCCGGCTTGCCGCGGCCCAGTCGGCGATCCGGGCGGGCCGTTCGCTCCGTGGCCGGGGGCGGCGTCAGGAACCGTAGTAGAAGTAGATCGCAATGCAGGTCGTGAAGCCGACGATCAGGTTCATCGGCGCGCCGATCTTGACGAAGTCGAAGAACCGGTAGTTGCCGGCGGCATAGACCAGCGTGTTGGTCTGGTAGCCGATCGGCGTCGCGAAGGAGGCGGAAGCGCCGAACATCACGGCGACGACGGCAGCCCTCGGATCAAGCCCGAGCGCGGTAGCCAGGCTGATCGCGATCGGCGTCACCACCACGGCGACGGCATTGTTGGTGACGATCTCGGTCAGGATCGACGAGATCGCGTAGATGCTCAACAGCACGATGAAGGGCGAGGCATCGCGCAGGAGCGGCTCTATCGCCCCGACCAGCAAGTCGACGGCCCCCGAATTCTGCATCCCAAGACCGATTGCCAGCATGGCGAAGATGAGGATGAGGATGTCGCCTCGGATCGAGTGCCAGGCTTCGTCGGCATCGATCACCCGCACCAGAAGCAGGGCGGCGATCGCGACGAACGCAAGCACCTGGATGCTCGCCAGCCCATAGGCGGCGACGCCCACGACCCCGGCGAGCGCGCCGATGGCAATAGGCGCCTTGCGACGCCGGAACGGCCGTGCCTCGCTGACGTCGATGCCGATGAGATCATTGGCCTCGGCGATGCGGGCGAGCGCCTCCGGACGTCCTTCCAGAAGCAGACGATCGGCGGGACGCAATTTCGTACCGTGCAGCGTGGGACCCGGCACGTGCCGATGACGCTGGACGCCGAGAACCGCGACGCCGGATCCTGAAATTCCTGTTAGTTCGGAAATGCGGCGGCCGATGCCGCGCCGGTGCGGCGCCACGGTCGCTTCGACGACGACCCGTTCTTCATCCTTCTCTGCGGAGAGCGTGACGCGGGCGATCCGGACGTTCTGGTTGGCGTTCAGCGTCAAGAGTTCCTCGGCTGTCGCGAATAGCACGATGCGGTCGGATTTTTGGATCTCGATATCGCCGATGTCGCGGCGAAGCGTCTCCGAGCCGCGCAAAATGGCCATCGGCTGGATGCCGCGCGCTGAAAAGGTTGCGGCGTCCTTCAGTCGCTTGCCGATCGAACTCGCGCCGTCCCGCACGACGATCTCGCTGAAATAGAGATTGCCTGCGTCGTCGCCCAGGACGTCTTCGGCCGAGCTGCGGTCGGGTAGGAGAAACCGCCCGACGATCAGCAGGTAAACAATTCCGGTGATCGACGCGACGATGCCGACCGGAGTGATCTCGAAGATCGAAAATCGCTCCATCCCCTGGCCGCGCGCGACGCCGTCGACCAGAAGATTGGTCGACGTGCCGATCAACGACAAGGTGCCGCCGAGAATGGTCAGATACGACAGCGGGATCAGCAGCCGCGTCGATGCCACACCCAGTTTCTTGGCGATCTCCATCATGATCGGAATGAACACGATCACCACCGGCGTATTGTTCATGAAGGCGGAGGCGACCATCACGCCGAGACCCATGACGGCAAGGGTCATGAGGGGGTATCGCTCGACGCTGGCGACGAGCCAGCCCGCGGCCCCTTCCAGCGTGCCGGTTCGCACCAATGCGCCCGACAGCACGAACATCGCCGCAATGGTGATCGGCGCGGGATTGGAAAAGACCGAGGCGAACTCGTCCGCGTCCAGATAGCCGAGCACTAGGAAGCTCACGGCGCCGCCGACCGCGATCACCTCCGGCGGGTAGAGCTCGAGGGCGAAGGCCACGAAAACGACGCCTATCACCGCCAGCGCGATGTAGGAGGAATAGTCCGTGAGAAAGGCGTTCATGAGGTTCCGTCGGCGAGGAGGTCCCGGCAGAACTCAGAACTGCGACGAACGGGCGGTTTGACAAGACCGCTGTGCCAATCACGCCGGATAAATATCGATTATTCGGTAAGGGTTCCCGGCGTGACCTGAATTCGGCCGCTGCGGCGTCGTTCGTCGGGGCGGTCGGTTCCGTCCTCGACTCGTCCGACCGAGACGGGACTGCCGCTCGTCAGGCCGAGCCTTCGGTTTCCATGCCGCCGAAGGGCATGGCGTCGCGAATGCGTGTGAGGACGCCGACGAAGGCGCGGGCGAAGCCATAAAAGCGCTCGCCGATCTCCTCGCGATCCGGATTGCGGATGGTGTCGCCGGCCTCGTTCAATATCGCGAACAGAATGTCCTCGCGCTGAGGGGTGGCGACGCGCACTGCGGCAATGCGGGATGCATCCTCGACAGAGCCATCCGACGGCATGTCGAACAGGAGCTCTCCGCCGACCACGGCGGCAGCCGAACGCACGCATTCGTCGAAAGCGATCCGTGTCGGATCCTGCATGTCCAGGGCCAGTTCGAACTCGACCGCGCCGAGAGCCTCGTTTCCAGACCCCGCGCCGATTGCCGTCTGTGCGTCCACCTGCATCGTATCGCTCCTAGTCCCTACTCGCGTGGGATCGAAACCTGACTCCGGCAAGCGGCCGAACTGTGGCGACGGTCAGGTCTCGCTCGCGGCGTCTGGACAAACGCCGGGCCGTTGCCGACATTGGCGTCGCGAACGGGAACCGTCTGGAACCCTCGACGCCAGGGAGGAATATTCATGCAGGGTTTGATGCAGCAATGGCCACTGCTTTGCTCGAAGGTGATCGATCACGCCGCGACCTATCATCCGCGCCGTGAAATCGTCACGCGCTCGGTCGAGGGGCCGATCCACCGCACCAATTACAGCGAGGTCCGGACGCGGTCCCTGCAACTCGCCCAGCGGCTGGAGCGCGACGGCATCAAGCTCGGCGATCGCGTTGCCACCCTGGCCTGGAATACCTGGCGCCACCTCGAATGCTGGTACGGCATCCTCGGCATCGGCGCGATCTATCACACGCTGAACCCGCGGCTGTTCCCGGATCAGATCGCCTGGATCATGAACGATGCCGAAGATCGCTTCATCTTCGTCGACCTGACCTTCATGCCCATCATCGAGGCGATCGCGCCGAAGGTTCCGAGCCTGGAAAAGATCATCGTTCTCACCGACGCCGCGCATATGCCGGAGACGAAACTGGCCAACGTGGTCTGCTACGAGGATTGGCTGGCCGAGGCGGACGGCGATTTCGTCTGGAAGGCGTTCGACGAAAACACCGCGGCCGGCATGTGCTACACGTCCGGCACCACCGGCAACCCCAAGGGCGTGCTCTATTCCCACCGCTCGAACGTTCTGCATTCGATGATGGCGCAACAGCCCGATGCGATGGGCCTGTCCTCGCGCGACAGGCTGCTGCCGATCGTGCCGCTGTTTCATGCCAATGGCTGGGGACTCGCCCTGACCTGCCCGATGGCTGGAACCGCGATGGTGATGCCGGGGGCCAAGATGGACGGCGCCTCGGTTTTCGAATTGCTGACCCAGGAAAAGGTCACCTTCAGCGCCGCCGTGCCGACGGTCTGGCTGATGCTGCTGCAGCACCTGGAGAAGGAGGGTGGTGAACTGCCCGACCTCGAACGGGTGGTGATCGGCGGCGCCGCCTGTCCGCGCGCCGTGACGCAGAAATTCCAGGACAATTACGGCGTCCAGGTCATCCATGCCTGGGGCATGACCGAGATGAGTCCGCTCGGCAGCCTGTGCACCATCAAGCCGGAATATGCCGATCTTGAGGGCGAGGCGCTGCTCGATCTCGAACAGAAGCAGGGCCACCCGCCCTTCGGCGTCGAAATGAAGGTGACCGACGACGCCAATGTCGAGCGGCCGTGGGACGGCAAGACCTTCGGCCGTCTCAAGGTGCGCGGCCCGGCGGTCGCCAGTAGCTACTACAAGAACACCGGCCCGGAAGTGTTCGACGACGACGGCTGGTTCGACACCGGCGACGTCGCCCATATGGACGAGCACGGCTACATGCAGATTACCGACCGCGCCAAGGACGTCATCAAGTCGGGCGGTGAGTGGATCTCGACGATCGATCTGGAAAATCTCGCCGTCGGCCATCCCGATGTCGCGGAAGCCGCCGTGATCGGTCTCGCCCATCCCAAATGGGACGAGCGGCCGCTGCTCGTCATCGTCCGCAAGGAGGGGCGGGAGCCTTCCAAGGAAGACATTCTCGGCTTTCTGGAGGGCAAGGTCGCCAAATGGTGGATGCCGGACGACGTCGCCTTCGTGTCGGAAATTCCCCATACGGCGACCGGCAAGATACAGAAGACGACACTCAGGGATCAGTTTCGTGACTATCGCCTGCCCACGGCCTGAGTTATGCGCGTACCGGCGGTTCAATGGCCGCCGGGGCCGACGCGACAGGGCCGTGGCTTTTAAGGATCGCCCATGAGTTCGATTTACGGACGGCTCCCGGTTTCGGGGCACTATCTGCGCAAGCGGCTGCGGCTGGCGGGCTTTGCCCGCAGGCTGGCGGCCTTCGCGTTGATGTTGTTGGTCACGTCGCTTGCCATCTTCAGGCTTGGGGCCATCGTGCCGCAGGCCTTGATCGGCCTTCTGCTCTTGACCGCCGGCGTTGCCGCGCTGGCGTTGCTGATCTCCCTGTATGGGCTCGTTCGGGTCTGGTTCCAGGGGGTCGCCGGCGGCGGCGCGGCGCTCGGGGCCTTTGTCCTGGCGAGCATCGTGCTCTCTCCTTTTGCCTATACGGCCTATCTCGCGGCCGTGAATCCGAGGACGAACGCCGCCTATACGGACGGCTTGGACCCCGACGGTCCCGCCGCGGTGATCGAGCCTCAAGCGCCTGCCGACGCGCCGGTTGTGGCCGCGCCCGAGGCGGCCCTGGCGGAGCCGAGCGTTGTTCCGGGGCGGCGTTTCGTCGCCACCGCGCCACGGGTTTATGCCGCCGCGCGTGTGGTGCTGGATGATCTGGGCTGGCAGGTCGGCGGTGTTGTCGCCGAAGGTCCGGCCAGTGCCGTCGTCGCGGCGCCGGAACTGGCCGGTGGTGACCTCGGCGTTAGCGGAGCTGGCGACATCCCGATCCCAACGGCGCGGGCCGGAATCGATGCCGAGGCCGCTTCCGATCCGCTCGACCGGCCCGATAGCGAACAATACCGGATCAGCGCCATCGCCCGCGATCTTCTCTTCGCCCTGCCGAGCGATATCAGCATCCGCATCGTCCAGGACGGCGACGAGAGTTTCGTCGATCTGCAATCGGTCTCACGCTCGATCGATGTCGACTTCGGCCAGAATCGTCGCTTTATCGAGCGCTTCCTCGAAGATCTCGACACGGCGATGGCCGGACTGGAGACGGTCGACACGGGAGGCTGATCTCGTTTCCCGGGGCGGCATGTGGCAGTCAAGCGGGCGCGAAGTGGGTATCGAGCGTCGGCGGCCCGTCGGCCGCCACCAGGCCGCGCTCGGCCAAGTCTTCCAGATGGGCCAGCACCGACAAACCCGCGGCGCCGTGCAGCTTCGGATCGGTGCCGCGATAGATCGCCGCGACGACCGCCGGGATCGTCCGGTCACCGGCGCGAAGACGCGTCAGGATCGCATTCTCGCGCATCCGGCGATGGCCGATGAGCGCCCGCACGAAGGCCTTCGGCCGTCCGACCGCGCCACCATGGCCGGGCAGATAGCGTGAATCGTCGCGAGCGAGCAGGCGATCGAGCGAATTCATGTAGTCCCGCATGGCGCCATCCGGTGGCGCGACGATCGTCGTCGACCAGGCCATGACGTGATCGCCCGACAGCACCGTTCCGTCCGTGCCGATCGCGAAGGCCAGATGGTTGGCGCAGTGGCCGGGGGTGGCGATTACCGTGACGCTCGTGCCGCCGAGGACCAGCGTCTCGTCGTCCGGAAGCGTGCGGTCGAAGACGAGGGACGCATCGCCAGCGGCCTCGATCAGCGCTTCCTCCCCGGCCAGCAGCGGGCGCATCGGGCGATGCGGCCCGCCGCCGAGAAGCGGAGCGCCGATAATGTCCTTCAGCCGGTCGACCAGGCCGGTGTGGTCGCGATGGGTATGGGTCAACAGGATTGCATCGACCGGACGGCCGTCGATCGCGACGAGCAGCGCGTCCAGATGCGCCGGGTCGTCGGGGCCCGGATCGACGACGAAGCAACGATCGTCGCCCACGACATAGCTGTTGGTGCCATGAAAGGTGAACGGGCTCGGATTGCGCGCGGTGACCCGCCAGACGGAGTCGCCGAGGGGGACGGCCTTTCCGTAGGCGGGGTCGAAGGCGGTATCGAAGCTGGTCACTGGCCTGCTCAACCTTTGCCGCCCGCGGCGCGCGGCTTCGGCGACGCGGATCGCGCCGAGGCGAGTTCGAACATGTCGGTGGTCAGGCGCTGGGTCTTGGCGTCGGTCCGGTCCTCGTGCGGAGAATCATAAGCGACGAGAAGTTTCGCCACGCCGTCGATCTCGATCGGCGCGATTCCCTCGGCATGGTCGGAGCCGCGGATCGCCGGCAGGTTGAGCACGCGCGCCAAGGCGTCGTCCTCGTAGATGTTCCGCTCGGGATCGTAGTCCTCGATGGCGAAGACCGACTGCAGGGCTTCCAGATCGGTCGTGGCGCCGGACAGAATCAACAGCCGGCCGTCCTGCCAATGCATGTCGCGAATGCCCTGGCCGTCGAGATTGATCGCCTGCAGCCTGTAGCGTTTGCCGCCATCGAGTTTTCGCGGCTTCAGGAACCCGTTCTTGGCGTCCTTCATCTCCATGCGAACGATCATCGCATAGCCGCCGACGGCCGGGCCGCGCAGCCCCAGAAGGACCGTGTTTCCCGTGACGGCGAGCCCCTCGATGTCGAAGCCGTTTTCCTTGCAGGGATGATCCATGAACGGGCCGATCAACTTATCCTTGGCCAACATCTTGCGGATCGGCGTTTTCCGGGATTTCCTCATGGGGATCATCCGGGCCGCGCGAGCCGGCGCGCCGTCGAGCGGTTCGATCGCCGCCACGAGATCGAAGACGCCGTCACCCCGATCGAGCAGCGGCACCTTGCCGAGAAACCCGCGATTGGCGTCCCAGTCGATGTCCTCCATGTCCTTGAGCCCGTCATCCTCCGGCTTGTCGCGTTTCAGGGAGTGCGAGCCACAGATCCAGAGATAGCCATCGGCGACCGCCAGACCCTCGATATCCATCTCGCCGCCGGGTCCCTCCGGCAGGTCAAAGGTCTCGCCGAGCACGAAATGTGTGTGCTCGCCAGCCTTGCCGGTCTTCGGATCGAAGCTCACGCGCTCGATGGTCGAGGTCTCGTCGCAAGTGCAGAAGATCGAGCGGCCGGTGACGGCGAGCGCCGATACATCCTGCCAGATCGGATCATCGACATGGGCCAGCCGGTCCTGATGGGTGAAGAACAGATCGACCCTGGCCGCCGGCCCGCGATCGAGCAGCAGGTCTGCCTTCTTTTCCGCGCCCGCCCGTTTCGAGAGTTGGGTCTGCTTGCCCTTGGCCATGGTGTGTCATCCTGCCGCTGTTTTCCGGGCGGTACATCGGGCAGGCTGCGGATGATGCAAGTTGCCCGGCGGCGATCAGCGAAAAACATGATTGATTTGCCGCGCGGTCGGTCGTTGCATGACGGCCGGCCAGAGGCTATAGCACGCCACCGGACGCGAGCTTTGGGGCGTCGCCAAGTGGTAAGGCAGCGGCTTTTGATGCCGCCATTCGCAGGTTCGAACCCTGCCGCCCCAGCCACGTCTGCTCATTTCTTGATGACGATGCGGGCAGGCCGACCAGCACCGTGCAGGCCGACCAGCGCGAGGACTGCCGGGATCTCCAGCTGGAAGACGGCGGTGGCCTGGGTTCTGGTTTCCGCCAGCTGCGGCAAAAAGCCGGGCCGCGCGGCTCCCGCCGATCTCTCAATGCGCCGGCGCGTCCTTCTTGCCGCTGACGGCATTCCAGAGCGGCGCGACGACCGCCCCGACGAGCGGGATAAGCGCCGCGCCGACGATGAGGCCGACGACTCCCGCGCCGGCCGCCGCCACCAGCCAATGGACGAAGCCGCCGAACTCGCCGATCGCATGGACGGCTGCCTCGGCGCCGACCTCGATCGTGTGGCCGATGGTGGTGAAGCCGTATTCCTCGAGGCCGTGGACGATGATGCCGCCGCCGACCCAGATCATCGCTGCAGTGCCGACGACAGCCAGCACCTTCAGGAAGACCGGCATGCCGATAACGAGGCCGCGGCCGATTCCCCGGATCGCCGAGCCAACGACGGACGGAGTGTCGCTCTTGGCCATGGCGAGGCCGACGTCGTCGGCCTTCACGATCAGCGCGACGCCGCCATAGACGACCGCGGTGATGCCGACCGCGACGATCGCCAAAACCGCCGCCTGCATGGCGAGGCCACCCTGCGGAAGCCCGGCAAGGGTGATCGCCATGATCTCGGCCGAGAGGATGAAATCGGTCTTGACGGCGCTTGCGACCTTCTGATTCTCCAGCGCTTTCGGATCGGTCTTGGCGCCGGTAAGCTTGGCCTCATGTGCATGGGCCTTGTGCGGAAACAGCGCCTCGTAGACCTTCTCGGCGCCCTCGTAGGAGAGATAGAGCCCACCGAGCATCAACAGCGGGGTGATCGCCCAGGGCGCGAAATAGCCGAGCAACAGCGCGCCCGGCAACAGGAAGACGAGCTTGTTCTTGAGCGATCCAAGGGTGATCCGCCAGATGATTGGCAGCTCGCGTTCGGGCTTGAAGCCGGTGACGTAGCGCGGCGTCACCGCGGCGTCGTCGATGACGACGCCGGCGGCCTTGGTGCCCGCCTTGGCGGCCTGCGCGGCGACGTCGTCGAGAGAGGCGGCCGCCACCTTGGCGAGGCCCGCGATGTCGTCGAGAAGCGCGATCAGTCCGATGCTCACGATCCGGTCCTTTGGTTCAGCCCAGCGTCAATCCGCCATTCGAAACGTTATAGGTCGCGCGTGCCGTTTAGCGAACGCCGCTTAGGCGAACCGCCGGGCGGCATCGACGGCCAGCCCGAGCCCGACGCTGCCGAATTCGTCCGCCTGGGCGATGGCCGCGCCGGGAAAGCGCCGGGTGGCGACGGCGCGCACCGCCGGCACCAGCGCGCCGCCGCCGGTGAGAATCACGGTCTGGATCGATCCGGCCGCGACCTGGGCGCTTGCGAGGGCCGCATCGATCGCGCCGGCAATGCGGCCGTTGAGCTCGGCCGTCGCCGCATCGAAGGCAGCACGGGTCACCGGCAGGTCGAGCGCCAGCCCCGGCTCGTGTAGCGTGACGGCTGCCTGGGTATCCTCGGTCAGGGCGATCTTGGCCGCCTCCACCGCGCCAGCGAGGCGATGGCCCGAACGGTGGGCGAGGAGATGGGCATAGCGGGCGAGCTTGTCCGGCTCGGCCGCCTCGCGCTCCAGGCTACGGATGTCGCGGCTGTTCTTGGCCGTGTAGAGCGTGTTGATCCGGTGCCAGGTGGCCATGTCGTTGAAATACCAGACCGGCATCGCCCGCTTGCCGTCGGCGGTGGTCGAGCCGAGGCCGAAATGCGGCATCACCGCCGCGATGTTGAGGAGGCGGTCGAAATCCGTGCCGCCGACATGGACGCCGGTGGTGGCCAGAATGTCGGAGCGGCGGTCGACCTGGTTCGCGGCCGCACCGGCGGTGCGCGGCGCCAGGCGCAGGATCGAGAAATCCGACGTGCCGCCGCCGATATCGACGACGAGGGCGAGTTGCTCGGACGTGACCGTCCGTTCGTAATGAAGCGCGGCCGCGACCGGCTCGTACTGGAACTCGATATGACGAAACCCTTGCGCGCGGGCGGCTGTCTCCAATTGACCTTGGGCGGCGCGATCGGCCGCGTCGTCCTCGTCGACGAAGCGCACCGGGCGGCCGAGCACGATCGAATCGAGGGCGGCGCCGGCGACGGCCGGATCGGCGCCGACGGCCTCTTTCAGCCGCTCGCGCAGATGCTTGAGGAACCGGCCGATCAGTTCCTCGAAGCTCATGCGCCTGCGGCCGATGGGCGTCGTCTCGGCCATCAGCGAGGTGCCGAGGATCGACTTCAGCGCCCGCATGAAGCGCCCTTCGGCGCCGTCGCGATATTCGAACACCGCGGCGCGGCCGACATAGGTCTCGCCGTCCTCGAGACTGAAGAACAGCGCGGAGGGAATGGTCAGATGGGTGTCCTCCAGCGGCACCAGCCGCGGCGCCGCGCCGGGGGCGGCGAGCGCCAGGGTGGAATTGGTGGTGCCGAAATCGAGGCCGGGAAACAACGTCGTCATGCAAAGGCTCTGGAAACAGGCGGAACGCGCCGGGCGGGCGAGGACGTCCGGAGATGGAAAGGGACGGGGAGAATGTGGAGCCGCGGTGCTTAGCCGAAGCGGCGGGCAAGATGAAGGCATCACCGCGCGTTTCCGCGCCCGTTCCATCGACTCGCCCAGGATGGGCCAGCGGGCAGAGGATTATGCGCGAGGTTACGAGGGGGGTGAGAGATTTTTTGGGCGGCGCGGTTTCTTGGGAGCGCGCTGCCCTTGAAACCTCGTCATCCCGGCCTTGAGCCGGGACCCATGCCGCGACTTTTATCCATCCTGTCCGGCGACGGATTGGGGGCTCGGATGATTTGGAATGGGTCCCGGCTCAAGGCCGGGATGACGACTTTGGATGAAGGCCGTTCCCTCTCGTCCAGAGGGGCGCGCTCCGTTCGTCTCGGTGCAGGCAGTGGCACGCATCCACACGCTGCGCGCNTCTCGTCCAGAGGGGCGCGCTCCGTTCGTCTCGGTGCAGGCAGTGGCACGCATCCACACGCTGCGCGCGGGGATGCGGAAGCTCAGCTATCCATCTTCAGCGCGGCGATGAAGGCTTCCTGCGGGATGTCGACCTTGCCGAACTGGCGCATGCGCTTCTTGCCCTCTTTCTGCTTGTCGAGCAGCTTGCGCTTTCTGGTGGCATCGCCGCCGTAGCATTTGGCGGTGACGTCCTTCCGGAGCGCCGAGATGGTCTCGCGGGCGATCACCTTGCCGCCGATCGCCGCCTGGATCGGGATCTTGAAGAGATGGTTGGGGATCAGCTCCTTCAGCTTCTCGCACATGGCCCGGCCGCGCCGCTCGGCCTGGTTGCGGTGGACCAGCATCGACAGGGCGTCGACCGGCTCGGCATTGACCAAAATCCCCATCTTGACGAGGTCGCCCTCGCGGTAGTCGGTCATCTGGTAGTCGAAGCTGGCGTAGCCCTTGGAGATCGATTTCAGCCGGTCGTAGAAGTCGAACACCACCTCGTTCAGCGGCAGCTCGTAGACCACCAGCGCGCGCTTGCCGACATAGGAGAGATCGATCTGGACGCCGCGCCGTTCCTGGCAGAGCGTCAATATGTTGCCGAGATACTCGTCCGGGGTGAGGATCGTCGCCTTGATCCAGGGCTCGTCGATCCGCTCGATCTTCATGATGTCCGGCATATCGGCCGGATTGTGCAGCTGGATGGTCGTGCCGTCGGTCAGCTTGATGTCGTAGACGACGCTCGGGGCCGTCGCGATGAGGTCGAGGTCGAACTCGCGGGACAGCCGCTCCTGGACGATTTCCAGATGGAGCAGGCCGAGGAAACCGCAGCGGAAACCGAAACCAAGCGCGGCCGAGGATTCCATCTCGAAGGAGAAACTGGCGTCGTTGAGCCGCAGCCTGCCCATGGCGGCTCTGAGATCATCGAAATCGGCGGCATCGACCGGGAACAGGCCGCAGAAGACCACCGGCTGGGCCGGCTTGAAGCCGGGCAGCATCGTCGTGGTGCGGCGCTTGTCCTCGGTGATGGTATCGCCGACGCGGGTGTCGGCGACTTCCTTGATCGAGGCGGTGATGAAGCCGAGCTCGCCGGGGCCGAGCGCGTCGACCTGAACCATCTTGGGGGTAAAGACGCCGACCCGGTCGACCGGGTATTTGGCGTCTGTGCCCATCATGCGGATCACCTGACCCTTCTTCAGCTCGCCGTCGATGACGCGCACGAGCACGACGACGCCGAGATAGGAATCGTACCAGCTGTCGACCAGCATCGCCTTCAACGGAGCGGCGCGGTCGCCTTCCTTCGGCGGGGGCAGGCGGTGGACGATCGCCTCCAGCACATCCTCGATGCCGAGGCCGGATTTCGCGGAAATCATCACGGCTTCCGAGGCGTCGAGGCCGATCACCTCCTCGATCTGCTCCTTGACCTTGTCTGGCTCGGCGGCGGGCAGATCGATCTTGTTGAGGACCGGGACGATTTCCAGATCGTTGTCGAGGGCGAGATAGACGTTGGCGAGCGTCTGCGCCTCGACCCCCTGCGCCGCGTCGACGACGAGCAGCGCGCCCTCGCAGGCCGACAGCGAGCGCGAGACCTCATAGGCGAAATCGACATGTCCGGGCGTGTCGATGAGGTTGAGGACGTAGGTCTCGCCGTTCTTCGCCGTATAATGCAGGCGCACGGTCTGGGCCTTGATGGTGATGCCGCGCTCGCGCTCGATGTCCATCGAATCGAGCACCTGCTCCTTCATGTCGCGCAGCTCCAGCCCGCCGGTCGACTGGATCAGACGGTCGGCAAGCGTCGACTTCCCGTGGTCGATATGGGCGACGATCGAGAAGTTGCGGATGTGGTCGAGGGGCGTGTTCGCGGGCATGGTGCTCATGGGCGGCGATATAGAGACTTGTAACGGTTCTTGGAAGCACCGTTTCGCGCCGAGGCGACAATGGGGCCGGGCGGCGGCGGAACCCGGCGGGCGGCGGGCGCGTCTTTGTTGGTATGGGACGTGAAATCGAACGCAAATTCCGGGTGACCGGCGAGGACTGGCGCGGCCAGGTTAGCGAGACGCATCGTCTTGAGCAATTCTATCTGTTCGTGCGCGAGGATGCCTCGGTGCGGGTGCGAATCCGGGATGGGGCAAGCGCGCGGCTGACGATCAAGACCGGCATTGGCATGGATCGCGGCGAGTTCGAATACGACATTCCGCTCGCCGACGCCGAGGCGCTGCGGGCGAGCCGGGTGGGGATCGTGGTCGAAAAGACCCGCCACATCGTACCGCTGGGCGCGTTCCGGGTCGAGATCGACGTTTTCGCCGGCGCGCTGGCCGGGCTGGTGATGGCCGAGATCGAGCTTCAGGACACCAGCGACGCGCCCACGCTGCCGGCATATCTCGGCCGCGAGGTGACGGGCGACGCGCGCTTCACCAATGCCCGACTTGCCATCGACGGCCGGCCGGACGACGCTTGAGCGTGGGCGACGGTGCGAAGGGGAACAGTGGATGGCGTTCAGGATCGATCCGGGACAGGCGCTCGACGCGGAGTTTCGCCGGATCGCCGGCGAACAGCTCCGCAAGGCCGAGCGCGAGTTGGGCGAGGCGGGCGGCGACCGGCACGCGGCCGTCCACAGCGCCCGCAAGCGGCTGAAGAAGCTGCGCGGCCTGTTGCGCCTCGTGCGCGACGCGGATGCGGATTTCTACGCCGAGGAAAATCCCCGGTTCCGCGATACCGCGCGGGCGCTGTCGGCGGTGCGCGATACGGCGGCACAGATCGAGGCACTGGACGCCCTGGAGGAGCGCTTTGCCGGGGAGGTCGAGACCAAGGCCTTCGCGACGATCCACGCCCGGCTGATCGAGCGGCGCGACGCCGCGGCGGCTAGCGAGGCTGAAATGGGGGCCGCGGTCGAGATGGCGTTGAGCAGTCTCGGCGAGGCGCGGCGGCGCCTTGACGGCTTTGTCGTCCGGCGGCCCGACGGGAACGGTGCGGCGCTGGCCGCCAAGGGGTTCGGGCGGACCTATGCGCGTGCGCGACAGGCCCTCAAACAGGCCGAAAAGCGTCGGGACGCCGAATCCCTGCACGAATTGCGTAAGCGGGTGAAATATCACTGGATGCATCTGCGGCTGCTCGCTCCGGTCTGGCCCGAGGCATTCGCGCCGTTGCAGGAAGCCGCCAAGACGATCGCCGACGATCTCGGCCTCGACCATGATTACGCCGTCTTCCGGGCGGAGGCGGCCGAGACGCCCACAGACTTCGGGTCGTCCTCCGAACTTTCGGTGGTGCTGGCGCTGATGGACCGGCGCCAGAGCGAATTGCGGCAATCGGGGCTCGATGCCGCGCGCCGCCTTCTGGCGGAAGAAGCGGAGGCGGCCGGCCGGAGGATACGGCGTCTCGTCAAGGCGGCAGCGACGGTCGCGGGCCGTGATCCGGATGCCCCGGCCGAAGCCCCGGAGGCCGGCCGGCGGCGTGTCGCCGCCAGCTGAGATTTCCAACACGCTCTGGCCCCTCGCTTGTCGGCAAACCATCCGAAGGCAGTATTTGCTTTCGGCGACGCGCGCGGCACAACTGTTCGGCCCAATGGAGGTCTGCCATGACCGACGCCTTCATCTGCGACTACATCAGCAGCCCGTTCGGGTGCTTTGCCGGGACGCTGGCGTCGGTGCGGGCCGACGATCTCGGCGCGGTGCCGATGCGAGTTGCTGGGGCCGCAGGGCCCGGCCCGCACTGATTCCCTCATCATCGGCCTCGTCCTGTTCGCGCCGAACACGACCTACCCCCAGCACAGCCATCATGAAATTGAAGAGAGCTATGTGTCCGTCTCGAGTGCCCGGTCGGAGAACGACGTGGCCGTCTATGCGCCCGGATCATCGATCCGGAATCGATCCGGCCACGAACACAGAATGACCGTTGGCGGTCTCGACCCGTGTCTGTTGGCTTATGCTTGGCTCGGGCCGGCGGAACGACTGGCCGCGCCGGAAATGCGCTTTTCCAAGTCGGTCCGTAAGGGCTATGCGCCGTCCGGGACACGCACCGATCGAAACGCCCCCTTTGTCTTATGAGAAGCCTTGATCCGCGAGGGTTTTCGAGATCCGGCGCCGGAGCGGGCCATCCGCGAACGGAAACGAACTGAAGAAATGGGTCTGCGAGATGTCGTCGCGGCGGGCGCGCGCATCCGCGGCCCACAGCGCCGCGCGGCGCTCGTCGCCGTTCAAGGCATGGGCAACGATGGCGATCATGGCGATCAGTACGTGGGCGCCCGGCGACCGCGCCGCCCGGTCTGCCCAGTCCACGGCCTCGGCGGTATCGCCACGGATCAGGCAGGCGAAGGCCCGCGTCCCCAGCATGGCATAGCGAAACGGATCGAGCGGGCTGAGTGACAAAGCGATCCGGGCATTCTCCGTGCCTTTCATGTCGCGTTCGCAAATCGTGTCCGCCCAGGCGCGGGCATAGAAGCCTTGCGCGTAATTCGGACTGAGCCCGGTGGACCGGTCCAACCAGGACAGGCTGCCATCGATATCGCCGGTGAGCCAAAAGGCCCGCCCCATGGTGAAATTGGCGAAGGGGTCGATCGGGTCGAGTTCGACGCTGCGCTCGGCGAATTTGCGCGCCGTCGCGACGGCCCTCGGCGGGTCGTCCGTGTAGCGCAGGAAGGCGTTCTGGAACGCGGTCGAGGACAGGCCGGCATGGGCGCGCGCGAAGCGGGGCTCCTTGGCGATCGCACTTTCGAACAGGCCCGCGGCGACCGCGTTGTCCTTCTTGTTGAACCGATAAAGATGCTGAAGCCCGAGGTGATAAGTGGACCACGCGTCCAGATTTTCCGGTGCCCCCAATCGGGCGAGATTGGCCTCGTTGAGCGGAATCTGAATTTCGAGGGCGGCGATGATGTTCGCGACGATCTGGGAGCGGATCTCGTGAATGTCGTCGAGCCTGGCGGCGAAGCGGTCGCCCCAGACGACGCCGCCAGTGCGTGTATCGGCGAGCTCGACCACGACGGTGGTGGCGTTCCCGAATATCTCGACGATACCCGACAGGCAGTAACGGACATTGAGAATCTCGCCGATTTCGCCGACGTCGGGATCGGGTGAGCGGAAGCGGAACGAGGACCCGCGCGCAATGACGAACAGCCAGCGCAGCCGCGACAGGGCGGCAATCAGGTCGTGGGGCAGGGCATCGGCGATGGCGCCATGCGATCCGGCGACCCCGAGCAACCGGAAGGGCAGGACGGCGATCGACGGGCGGGCGTCGTCCGCGATCTTGATCGGCCATTCGTTCCGGCAAGGTGAGGCGGGTAGCCGCGAGCCTTGCGACGCGACGGTCTTGACCTCCGCGATGAAACGTAGACCCTGACCATGCACGGTGCGGATAAAGCACTGCGTCCTGCCATCGTCGCCAAGCGCGCGGCGGGCGGATTTAATGCGGCTGGTGATGGCAGAGTCGGACACGATGCGTCCGTCCCATATCTTTTCGACGATCTCGTCCTTGGAAATCATGCGCTCGCGATTTTCGACGAGCAGCACAAGCAGGGCGAAGACTTGTGGCTCGACCGGCACGACCGTGCCGTTGTGTCGCAACTCGACCTGGCTGGCGTCCAGTTCGAAGGGTTCGAAAACATAAAGCATCGTCCAACCGCCGTAGAGCGCATGCTCCGCTGGCGAGCCTAGCATATCTCCACGAATTCTCCCCGATCTCTCCCTCTGGCCTCCCAGCATCACGCAAGGGAATGGGCTACGCCATTATTGCCGGCCCGGACATGCTGGGCGACCGGCAGA
The DNA here is from genome assembly GCF_036549515.1 of Aurantimonas sp. E1-2-R+4. NCBI lineage: Bacteria > Pseudomonadati > Pseudomonadota > Alphaproteobacteria > Hyphomicrobiales > Aurantimonadaceae > Aurantimonas > Aurantimonas sp. E1-2-R+4. Next base: position 125,513 of record NZ_JAZHLK010000007.1, read on the forward strand.
TTCAAACCAAGGGAGCAAGATCATGCCACTCGTCGACATTCAGCTGATCGAAGGCGTCTTCTCGGCGGCGCAGAAGAAGGAAATGATCGAGAAGGTCACCGACACCATGGTCAAGATCGAAGGCGAGGCCATGCGCGGCGTCACCTGGGTGCGGGTCCAGGAACTCGCCAGCGGCGAATGGGGCATCGGCGGCAAGGCGCTGACCACCGAGGACGTCAAGGCCCTGCAAGCCTGATTGCCCGCGACCCTCGCATCAAGGACTTCCCGCGTCGCCGCGTTCGGTCGCGGCCCGCGGCGAGATTTTTCGCACAGCCCGCCAACCGGCCCGGCGCCGATCGCCGAAAGGGTCGACCGCGCCGTCCGCGGTGCTCGACTCGATCAATGCCCAGGAGGACCCCGCCATGTTTTCGATCTCGTCATTCCGTTCCAATGAAGCCACCCGGTTCCGAGCCACCGCGTGGGGAGTCGGTGCCGCAGTGCTCTTGGCGGTCGCATTCGTGCCGGTCGGCGCGGCTGCTCAAAGCGACGAAGAAATGATCGTGGATGCGCTGCGCGCTGCGCCTCCGGGCATTTCGGAGACCGCCACCGTTTCGGATCTGGCGGGGAAGGTCCTGCGCAAGGGCAGTGGCGGTTACACGTGCTTTCCGGCCCCCACCGGCATCGCCGGGCCCATGTGCATGGACGCCGAATGGCTGACTTGGATGGACGCCTGGATGAACCAGAAGCCGTTCACCGCCAAATCGGTCGGTGTTGCCTATATGATGGCAGGCGACAGCCCGGAAGGCGGTGCGAGCAACATCGACCCGGCTGCGGCCACTCCCACCTCGCAGAACGAGTGGGTCGTCGAGGGGCCGCATATCATGGTGATATCGCCGGATCCGGCCGATCTCGAGGGATTGCCGGTCACCATGGAGACCGACGGCCCCTACGTGATGTGGTCCGGAACCCCATACGCCCACGTCATGATCCCTGTGGGAGCACGGCCGGATCAGCGAAAAGTCGCGCAAAAATAGCGCGGTTCATATTGGGAACGTAGCCTGGGTCGTGTGTCGGCCCGAAAATCCCTTCCCCTCGGCACGAAAAAAGGGCGGCCTGGTTTGACCGGACCGCCCTGATTGGCATGGGAATGTTGGTTTGTTTCAGCCGCGTTCGCGGCCTTGTCAGAACTCTTCCCAGGTATCGGTCTCGT